>JAPKGY010000800.1 GCA_026647385.1 Phycisphaerae bacterium
CGATCAGCCCGCCCGCCTCCGGGACGATATTCGACTGGCCGAGGACGTAATTGGCCGGGTTCAGGGCGCTGTCGTCCATGGCCTCGCTGAACGTAACCACAACGGTCGTGTTGCCGGTTGATATCGCACCCACCACTCGCGGAAGCGTGTTGTCCGGAGCCGCCTTGCCGGTGAACTGGCCTCCGTTGGCCGCCGGATCGATCGCATTCCCGGAGACATCCTTCACCGCGGTGACGGTCAGGTTGTACTCGATCGGCTGCTGAGAAAGGGTCGTCAGCAGAACGTCGGTCTGGCTTTCGTTGAGCCTGGCGGACGAAATCACCAGCGGTGTGCCGTCGGACTCGGAAGTGATCTGGTAGTTGGAAGTCTGCTGAGCGGACGGTCCCATCGGTTCCGTGAACGACACGAGCACGGTCGTGTTATCCAGCGAGGCGGCGCGGACCACCTTCGGCGAAGCCGTGTCCTCCCGCGCGATGCCGGTGAACGTCGCGGTATTGCCCGCGGGGTCCAGGGCGAAACCCTTGCGGCTGCGCAGGGCGCCGACGCGGATGCTATACGTCGTATCTTCCTGTGATGAGGTCGTCAGCGCGACGGAGAAATGATCCTCACTGAGAACAGCCGCCTTGATCGCCAACACATGGGGCCCCACGCTTTCGTAGAAACCCAGCGCGACCGCCGCGTCCTCCATCTCGTCACTGAAGGTCAGAAGCACCGCCGTGTTGTTCAGGGCCACCGCCCGAAGAAGCACGGGAAGCACCGTGGGCGTCCCCTGCCCCGTGTCGTCGGTCGGCGCGCCGGTCGGCGCACACGAGAACGTACACGCAATGCCGAGAATGAACAGGATGATCGATGCCCGAATGGTTCTGCCTGCTCTGCTGAACATAAACAAGCCCCTGGAAATGGACGGACGCCTCCCACGCACGTGGCGGTACCTGGATTGCGGCACCTCGGCCGTCGCACGGCCGCTGCCCACTGCTGCGGTCAGCCCGGTATGGCGTTCAATGAACCCCCTGTCCTGCGCGGGCGGCGCCGCCTCGGACGCAAACCCTTTTCCCAAAGAATAGCTTCGACGAGTGCTGCAAACCAATTCCGACGGCAAAAAAATGAGAAAAAGTGCCTCACAGTGTGGCGGTCGCGCTACGGAGTTGAGGAGGGAGGCGCACGGATTCGCGCGCTCGCATCGCGAACGCGGCGGTCTCAGGGGCAACCGCTCCCGGTACAACGCACGAAAGGGGCGACACTTACGGTCACGGCGGGCCCGCACAAGCCGGGTCGGCCGGGGCGCCTGCGCCACTCAGACACCGCGCGAACAGAGCAACGTCCTGCTCATCGACGTCGCCGTCGCCGTCGAGGTCGGCGAGCCCGCAGCCGGCCGCATACGGGGTCTCGGCGCCGGACAGGCATGCCTGCACGAAGCCGAAGTCTTCCAGGTCCACGTCACCTTCGCCGTCGATGTCGCCGGGCACTCCGGTCGGGCAGCCCCGGTAGTCCACGATGAGGCCGGACAAGGTGCGCGGACACACATCACATGCATCGAGGATTCCGTCCCCATCGCCGTCCGTCGGAGCGGGATCGGCCGCCAGCCAGCAATTGTCCTGCCCGTTGGGCACGCCATCATTATCCGCGTCCGGATCACACACGTCACCGATACCGTCACGATCGGTGTCCGCCTGATCCGGGTTTGCAACCAGCGGGCAATCGTCACATGCGTCCCCACTGCCATCTGAATCGGCATCCTGCTGATCCGGATTGGGTTCGGCCGGACAGTTATCGCACGCGTCGCCCAGGCCGTCAGCGTCGGTATCCGTATGATCCGGATAAGGAGCCATCGGACAGGTGTCGCACGCATCTCCGACCCCGTCTCCGTCCGCGTCCTCCTGATAGGGGTTCGTGACCGACGGGCAGTTGTCGGCCTGGCAGGTGTTCGCCGGCAATCCCGGACTCCCGTAACCGTCGCCGTCGGGGTCCGTACAGGTATCGCAAGCGTCGCCGTCGCCGTCCTCGTCCGTGTCGGCCTGGTCCGGGTTCACGACAAAGAGGCAATTATCAAGCAGACAGGTGCTCGCGGTGAATCCCGGGTTGCCAACGCCGTCCCCGTCGAGATCCGTACAGGGATCGCAGTTATCGCCGATTCCATCCGCATCGCTGTCGGCCTGACCCGCGTTGGCCGCCATCGGGCAATTGTCGCACGCATCGCCCACATGATCCCCGTCGCCGTCCGCCTGGTCCGCGTTGGGCGACCTCGGGCAGTTGTCGGACGCGTCCGGCGCGCCGTCGCCGTCGCGATCCGGATCACAGGCATCACCCAGACCATCCGCGTCCATGTCCGGCTGGCCATGATTCGCAACGGAAGGACAATTGTCGCAGGCATCCCCGAAGCCGTCTCCGTCGCCGTCCGCCTGAGTCGCATTGGCGGTGGTCCGGCAGT
>JAPKGY010000801.1 GCA_026647385.1 Phycisphaerae bacterium
GGCCGTGCGAAGGCGTTCGCTTGATCGAGGATCCGCGCGCGGCCGCCGTCCAGGCGGCGCCGGAGGTGGAGCCGCTGAAGCCCGAAAAGAAATCACTGGTCGGCCTGCGGATCCTGTTGGCTGAAGACAGCGAGGACAGTCGCCGATTGATCGCCCACGTGCTTCGACAGGCGGGAGCGGATGTGACCTCGGTGGAAAACGGCCTGGCGGCGGTCGAGGCGGTGCAGGCCGGCCAGGAGGCAGGCAGGTCGTTCCATGCGGTGCTGACCGACATGGAAATGCCGGTCGTGGACGGTTACGAAGCGGCCCGGCGTCTTCGCGAGTGCGGGTATTCGGGGCGGGTCATCGCGCTGACCGCCCACGACAGGGGGGAAGACCGGCGTCGGTGCCTGGAGGCCGGTTGCGACGATTACGTCGTCAAGCCGATCGATCGCTGGCTGCTGATCGAAGCGATTCTCGCGGGACGCACCACGTCCGTGTCGGCTTGAACGCAGCGGCCTTCTCTTGACCCTGAGGATGGATCAGCGTTCGGCGGGGGCCGGGGAGCGGCGGGCCCGAGCCCTTATCGGTCCTGGGGGCGGGCAGATCGCGCTGCCGGCGGTGGTTTCAGCCTGACTTAAGGGTGGAGTTCGGGCCGAGCCCGAGGGTATAATCACTGAACGGAGACAGGGGAGATCGCACCCTTCTCAAAGATGTCGGATTCCTTCGACGGATAGGCCGCGGAGAACGGCTATGCGTAGCAGTTGGTCGGGAGCAGCCTGGGCGGGGAGCGTTTGTCTGGCCTTGTCGATCGGCTCAGCCGGCGGTGCGTCGATCCGCGTGTCCGGTCCGGCGGAGATCGTTCCAGGCGTCAGCTACACGGCCTATGTCGAGGCGGAGAACACCGGGCTGGATGGGATGGCGACGGACGGCGTTCAGTGGCGCCTGTTTGCCCCGACCTGCCTCTCGTTCAGCTACGTCGGCAAGCCCTCATCGGGCGACTTTTTTTCGGCATCCGACGGCAGCCCGCTGGAGATGTTCGTCGAGTTCTTCGGGAATCCGCACTCGTCTTCATCGACGGGCGTGTCGGGGAGACTTGTCCTGGAGATTGGAGCCGGACCCACGGACAGACCTTGGAACAGCGGATACAACCGGGTGGGACAGTATGAGTTCCAGATCAATCCGGCAACGCCCCCGCCTCTGCCGTCGGGTGGTGTCCTGAGCCTCGGCGACGTTTTGTTCATGTCGCCGGATCTGGATGAGCAGCCGTTCGTGAATCTGACGCCGGTTTTGCCTTTTACGATCAAACTGTCGCGGGCTGACTTCGACCGGGACACGAGAGTCAATCAGTCGGACCTGGCGGTCATGCAGGCCTGCGATACGGGTCCTGGCGTCCCGTACGATCCGGGCCATCTGCCGTCCGGCTGCACGTGCGGCACGATCGCCTTCGGCGGGCAGGAGTATTTGAAGGCCGACTTCGACAACGACGGCGACGTGGATCAGGACGATTTCGGCCTGGCGCAGTTGTGCTATTCGGGCAGTCAAATCGCCGACGCGAACTGCGGCAACGAGCTTGTGGAACCGGCCGCGCCGCTGATTCAGCGACCGACGGTTTCGTCACCGACGGCCGGTCTCCAATCCGCGACGGATTCGCCGCTGCTCGAGTATGGCCGGATCCGAAACGCCGGAGGGACGGTCGAGCCCGCCGATTAGCCCGGATGGACGGCTAGTGCCGTTTCCGGTAAGCCAGTTTCGCTGTGGTGCGGCCACCTCCCCGCAGGTGAGTCGCCGTGGCGGCCTGGCGGCACCACAAGGGCCGGGCGAAACGGTCCCACCGGAAACGGCCCAGGCTCAGGCAGCTTGCGGCACGCGCTCACGGCTGGAACTGGAAGGCGTAGAGGTCGGCGTCGCGGTAGACGAAGCGGAGCCGTACCGGCACGCCGGCGCAGGGTGAGACATCGGACTTGCCTTTCCATGTGACCCCTCGGTTCATCTCGTTGCAGGTGTGGATGCGGTCGCAATCCGTTAGGCGGTAGCCTTCGAGGGGACGGCCGTCGATATCCTGGATTTCACATTGGAGCAGGCCGGCGGCCGAGGTGTCGAGGTTCAGGGTCAGCTTGCGGCCTCGGAAGGTCAGCGGCCCGGTGGTGAATTCGCCGCCGGTGTAGGCCGCCCGGACGGAGAGGAAACCATCGCGGCGCAGTACAAGTCGGCTGATGATGGTGACCCGCCGGGCGGGCTGCAGCCCCGCGCGGGTCAGCAACTCGTCGTTATCGCTGTTGTCCCGCCCCCACCCGTGTAACTGGTCCGTTCCCAGGTAGTACATGTACATTTGCTGGCC
This sequence comes from Phycisphaerae bacterium, assembly GCA_026647385.1. Classification (GTDB taxonomy): domain Bacteria; phylum Planctomycetota; class Phycisphaerae; order UBA1845; family PWPN01; genus JAPKGY01. Next base: position 2,321 of record JAPKGY010000801.1, read on the forward strand.
ATCGACGGACGGGACCAGCCCGTAGAACACGCGGGCACACTTGTCGTCGAACGCGCCTTTCAGGCCGAGTCGCACGAACGGAACCCGATCGAACCGCTGCCAGTGGA
>JAPKGY010000802.1 GCA_026647385.1 Phycisphaerae bacterium
CGCTGACGAACTTCAGGCAAAACAAGCAGAGCTGAAACGTCAGCAACGGCTGGTGGAAGAAATGCGCAAGGTTTATGACAGCGTCCCATCGGTTCGACGATCAGCAGAATATCCGCGAAGATAATAGCGGCGTCGACGCCGAGCTGTTCGACGGCCATGAGCGTGACCTCGGCCGCCAGTTCCGGCGTCTTGCACATCTCGAGGAAGGAAACCTTGGAACGCAGTTCGCGGTACGCGCGCTGATACCGCCCCGCCTGTCGCATGAGCCAGATGGGCGTATAGGGCGTCGGTTCGCGCCGGCAGGCGCGAAGAAAGACACTCTCGTGCAGGGGGTCTGGCCGGCCTTCGCACTCGATCCCGTCCCACACCAGGTCGATCCGCCGGGCGCTGACCACGTCCACGCCGGCCGCGACGGACGCCCGCTTGCGGCGCAGCAGGCACTTGGCCGACCGGGCCATTTCCCGGGCCAAGCGACATTTGCGAGGCCGATCCGGCTCGAAGTCGACGCCCAGCTTGAACTGGCGGAGCGCTTCGCTCGTGGCCGGCCCGACCGATCCGATCAACACGTTCGTCATCGCTCGGCGGAAGTCAGCTTCACGCCCCATCTTCTCGGCGACTTCCAGGACATGTCGCACCTGGCGGCCGCTCGTGAACAAAGCGATGTCAACCCCGCCGGCCATCACCGCCTCGATCGCCGACTGCAATTCGCGGAGATCCTCCGGCAGCGCCTGGGTGTGGACGCGAACACTGGCGACCTGTGCCCCCTGTTCGCGAAGCACTCGCGACAGCTCGCCGTTGGCGTCCGGCGCTTCCTGAACCGCGATTCGTCTGCCGGCAATTCCGCCGGCCTCCTCCAGCGCCGCGACGATCGCCAACCAGGTATGACCTTCGTCGAGCAGGATGACCGAGGGCAGGCGCCATTGTCGGACGACCGCGGCCGCCCGCGCGCCCCGGGCGACGACGGCGGTCCGGCTGAGGGCGTCGAGCAGCGCCGCCTTCGGGTGGTACCGCTCCATGATGCTCATCAAGGCGGCCGCACCCCGGCCCGTCGGCAACACCACCGTGTCGAAGCGGCCCGCGAGGAGTTCCTCCGCGAACGCCGCGGCGTCCGGGCTCTGAGGCATCGGCAGTTCTCGGACCGCCGGCGCGCGGATCACGCGCCCACCGAGCTTCCCGACGATCCCGCCCAGGCGATCCGGGGAACGGCTCTCGAAACTGACCACACACAACCCGTCGAAACCATCAGCCATCCGGAACCTCAACGCCTCGGGTACCCGCGTGCATCCTGGGCGACCGGGCCTCCCAGCCGCATCTTATCCGGCTATGGGGCCGCCTTCCAACAGGCGACCCAATGGTTCGGGCGCAGCTCGGCCAGGCCCGGATGCTCGCTCGAACACCGGGCGTACCCGTCGCACAGGGAACAGCGCGGATGGAAGTGGCACCCGCTCGGAAAATGCACGGGATTGGGCACGTTGCCCGGGATCACTTCAAGCCGCGTCTTGCTTTCGCCCACCCGGGGGATGCTTCGGAACAGGCCCTGGGTATACGGGTGGAGCGGGTGAGCGAACAGCTCGTCCGCCGGCGCCCGCTCCACCACCCGGCTGGCGTACATCACGCAGACTTCGTCCGCCATCTCAGCCACCACGCCCAAGTCGTGGGTGATCAGCAGGATGCTCATGCCCCGCTCGGCCTGCAGCTTGCGAAGCAGGTCCAGGATCTGGGCCTGGATCGTCACGTCCAGCGCGGTCGTCGGCTCGTCGGCGATCAGCAGCACGGGATTGCACGAAAGCGCCATCGCGATCATGACCCGCTGGCGCATCCCGCCCGACATCTGATGCGGATACTCGCGCACCCGTTGCTCGGGGGCGGGGATGCCCACCTGCCTGAGCGTCTCGACCGCCAGGTCCCAGGCCGCCCGGCCATACAAGTTCTGATGCAGCGCGATCGCCTCCACGATCTGGTTTCCGATGGTGTACACGGGGTTGAGCGACGTCATTGGCTCCTGGAAGATCATCGCGATCCGATTGCCGCGGATCTGCCGCATCCGCTTTTCGCTCGCCCGCGTCAGATCCTCGCCCTGGAACCGGATTTCGCCGCCGACGATCCGCCCGGGCGGGTCGGGGACCAGCCGCATGATGGACAGGGCCGTCACGCTCTTGCCGCAGCCGCTCTCACCGACCAGAGCCAGGGTCTTGCCTCGCGGGAGCGACCAGGACACGCCGTCGACGGCCGTCCCCACGCCCTCCTCCGTATAGAAGTACGTCTTGAGGTCGCGCACCTCGATCAGCGTCCCGTTTTTCGCGTTGTCCGTGTTCATGTCGTCTTCAGCCGCGGGTCTTCCTGATTATTTGCATGAGATTGATTCTGGCGTAAATAGTTTACGAATTGGTATCCCAAAAGAATACTTTGCTGCT
>JAPKGY010000803.1 GCA_026647385.1 Phycisphaerae bacterium
GGCAGCTCAGGTTGATCGAGCGGCTCGATGCGGGCGTCTGGCGGGCAGAGGTGGTTCCGGGCGGGGAGACGATGGCGATCCTGACGGAGGTGGGGCGGCCGCCGTTACCGCCCTACATCGGGCGGAAGGGCGACGTGTCGCCGGAGCAGGTTGCCCGCGACGTCGAGCGGTACCAGACGATTTACGCTGAAAAGCCCGGGGCGGTTGCGGCACCGACCGCGGGGCTGCACTTTACGCGGGACCTGTTTGCTCGTCTGGATGCGAAGGGCGTGAGGCGGGTCATGGTGACGTTGCACGTGGGCGTCGGGACGTTCGCGCCGATCCGATGTTCGAACCTGGCGGATCACCCGATGCACGCGGAGTGGTATGCGTGCCCGACGGAGACGGCTGACGCGGTGAACGCCGCACGGGCGGAGGGGCGATCGATCGTGGCGGTAGGGACGACGTCGGTTCGCGTTTTGGAGACGTGTGCCGACGAGACGGGTCGCGTCAAGCCTGCGCAGGGCTGGACGCGATTGTTCATTTATCCCCCGTACCGCTTCAGGGCGGTCGATGCGATGCTCACGAATTTCCACCTGCCGGGCAGCACGCTGCTGGCGATGGTGTTCGCGTTGGCCGGGCGGGAGAACGTGCTGGAAGCCTACAATAGAGCGGTTCGCGAGAGATATCGGTTCTACAGCTACGGCGATGCGATGTTGTTGGTGGACGGATTCGAGGCATGAAGGCGCGCGATCTGTTGAGGATGGGTTATCCCGAAGGGCCGATCCTGGGCACCGCCCGGGCGGCGGCGGGCGAGGCTCGGCTGGCGGGTCAGTCCACGAGGCAGGTCAAGTCGAGGCTGGCCCATCTGCTCCGCGAGCCGGACCGGTTCAAGGACGACGCGATATTCGGGAAGCTGGCTGCGGCCTGGATGGCAGGCCGGCCTCAGGACGAGCCCGCGGAGAACGTTCGCTACGACCGGACGGCGGAGTTGCAGTACCCGGTCTGGGGCGAGGACATCGACCCGGAGGCTCATCAGCAGATGCGGAACGCCTGCTCGCTGCCGATTTCGGTGGCGGGAGCGTTGATGCCGGACGCGCACGTCGGGTACGGCCTGCCGATCGGCGGCGTTCTGGCGACGGAAAACGCGGTGATTCCGTACGCGGTGGGCGTCGACATCGCCTGCCGAATGATGATGACCGTGTTCGATCTGCCTCCGCGGAAACTCCAGGAGGATGATTACCGCTACAAGAGTATCCTCGAGGAGCAGACTCGGTTTGGGGTGGGGGCGGAGTGGAAGCCGAAGCGTCAGCACCCGGTCATGGACGAGGATTGGCGCATTTCGCGGGTCACGATGCAGTTGAAGGACCTGGCTCACAAGCAGCTCGGGACGAGCGGCTCGGGCAATCACTTCGTCGAGTTCGGCGAGCTGGAGCTGATGGAGGAAGTGAAGGGTGTGCGGCCGGGGCGATACCTGGCGGTGTTGTCGCACAGCGGAAGTCGCGGGCCGGGTAACAAGATCGCCACCCATTACAGCCGGTGGGCGATGAGCCTGAATAAGTCGATGCCGAAAGGGCTTCGGCACCTGGCGTGGCTGGAGATGGCCGGCGACGGCCAGGAATACTGGGCGGCCATGGAGTTGATGGGCCAGTACGCGTCGGCCAACCATCACGTTATCCATCGTCAGATCGTCGCGGCCGTCGGCGAGCCGCCGCTGCTGCAAGTCGAGAACCACCACAATTTCGCCTGGCGCGAACGGCACGGCGACAGAGACGTGATCGTCCACCGAAAAGGCGCGACGCCGGCGGACAAGGGCGTGCTCGGGATCATCCCCGGCTCGATGGCAACACCGGCTTACCTGGTGCAGGGCCTGGGCAACGAACGGTCGCTGCGGTCCGCGTCGCACGGGGCCGGGCGACGGCTTTCGCGCAGCGCCGCGGTCAAGCAATTCAAATGGCCTGAGGTCAAACGCTACCTGGCTGAGAAAGGCGTGACGCTGCTGTCCGCCGGGCTCGACGAAGCCCCGTGGGTGTACAAGGACATCGACGCGGTGATGGCCGCCCAAAAGGACCTCGTCCGCCCACTCGCCCGGTTCATGCCCCGGATCGTCAAAATGTCACCGGCCGGTGAAAGGCCGGAGGACTGAGAGGCCAAAGCCGAAAAGCACAAACGCCGAAACGCCGAAAGGGAGCAGAACCGCTCAACATCATGTGGTCACGGCGACGAAGACCTGGCCGACGCGCTTAAGGCACTCGAGATCGCCCGCCTGAGCGTGTGCATGGACCTCGCGAAGGAAAACCCTGAAATGACATTGACAACGTGCGACCCGTCAATCGAAAGCACATCATCACCGGGATTGTAATCAATCACATAAAGATCACCGCTTCTGAAATTCGGGAAGTAGGCCTCGTCGTTGCCATCGCCATCGACATCT
>JAPKGY010000804.1 GCA_026647385.1 Phycisphaerae bacterium
GCTGCCTCTTCGATTTGCTGGGCCGCACACTCGATCGCAGTAGATAGACTCTGCCCTTCGATCCCAACTTCAAGCACAGTCTCGAACGAATCCGTGACACTTGCACCAGTGTGACTCTTGACCCAGTCGAGCGCTTCGGCGATTTCGTTGAACCTCTTTGCGTCGGACTGCTTGAGAACATACAGGAAGACAAGTTGATCTGCACGGAATCTGCCTTTGCACTCCCTGCAATCCACCATCATGTCACTGAACAGGTCGTAGTGCCCGGACACCTTCCATACCTGCGGATGCATGATGATCGAGCAATCGAGGCCGACCATGTCGTCGCGGGCGTGGACCATATCGTGCCACCAGGCGTCCTTCAGGTTGCGTTTGAGTTCGACGCCGAGGGGGCCGTAATCCCAGAAGCCGTTGATGCCGCCGTAGATCTCGCTGCTCTGAAAGATGAAGCCTCGCCGCTTGCACAGGGCGACGATTTTATCCATAACGCTGGCGGTCGGTTGTGCCATCGGTTGCGATCCTCGTCAATCCAAGGTCTCATCTATTCCCGGGCCGATCCGCCCCCCGACGATCCGGCGACGGCCAAACGGGCCCCGCATTGTACCCGCACCGCCGCGGGCCCCCAAGGGCCGGCTGCCCGAGCCCCAGGTCGGAGTATCTGGGGATCCGCCCGGGTCGCTGCGGTCCGGGTCGCCGGAGTGACGGCCGTGGCGGGCGGAAGCGCGGGGCTTGGTCCAGCCGATGCACGCATCCTCTCAGAGCCCCAAGTCGGAGTATTCGGAGATCCGCCGTGGCGGGCGGAAGCGCGGGGCCAGGTCGCGCAGCGACCGCATTTCGCATTTCTCCGTTGCCCGGAAACCGCGGCCCCCTGATGCGGGCCTGAACCGGCGCTTCCGACTTCGTCCGCCGCGGCGGGCTGCACCGGGACAAGTCCCCTTCGGACTCTGATGGGCTACGGCCGTGCGTGTTGGAGGGCAACCGCTCCGGGTTCGGATGGCGGACGGGGAATGAGATGGCCGATTGGAGAATTCAAATCTAAAACGAAGACCGATTTCAAACCCCAAAGGAAGAGGCATTTCAATACTCAAAAAGGAGGGTTTTGTAGCACGATGACCGGGTGCGGACGACGGAAAAGGTGGCGGCGTGCGTTCGGGCTCACCGCCCGATTCTCGCCGGCTTCTCGGCTCATTGACGCCGGGTATACCGGGCTTGGCCGGTGATGCTATAAACTTTGTTTTTCCTTTCTTTCTCCGACCTTCGTGCCCTTCGTACTACTATGGCTCAGAATCCTCTCCGGGCACGAAGATCCAAGCCGGTCCTGCTCACAAACGGTTGTGCCACAAGGATCTGTATCTCCGCGTCCCCGCGTCATTAAGTTGGCGGGCCAAGCCCGCGCTGTGTCCTTCGTGGTTCAATCCCTTGGCTGTCACCACGAGGATCACGAAGGCCACGAAGGATGGCGCGAGAAACGCAAGACTGTCGCATCGTTACAGAGTGGTCCCTGCCCGACCTGGGCGGAAATGCCCGGAAAGGTGCGGGAATCCGGGAGATGAGTGGAACCCAACCCGCATGCATTGCCTTGCAGCCGCTGCTTGCCGGATTCATTGGCCATCGGACCTCGTTTCCGTGAGCTGCACTCTGTAATCCTGCTCTCGTGTCAAAAAGAGAGGTTCCAACGCGCAAATCAGGAGCACGCGCAACGCCGAGCGGGTCGGTTGATCGCGCGGGGCCAAGGCACGAATGGCTCGTGGGCGGCCGCGCGGGCGCCGGCCATGTCGCAGGCTCGGAACGGCTTTATGGGACGACTCTTCGCAGACCGATGGACCGCCCTTCCGCACGGGGTTTTCCTGCGAGGGCCGGGACTAAGCTCGGACCTTGCCCGGACCGATGATAGAGCCGGTGGCGGGGGCGATCGTCCCTTCCTCAGCGTCTCCTCGGCCAGGCGGTCACAAGGAATGTCGGCCGACCCGCCCCGTATCGTCGTCCGACCCGTCACGAACAGGCTTTTTGCGAGAGCAAACAGTGTCCCTGTGGGATTGGATCATCGAAGCGATCGTCGGGCCGAGCCCCACCGCGTCGGCCCGGCATTCGACCCGGAAGGCTGAACGGCCCCGCGGTTCAACTCACTCGGTCGCGGTCCTCGACGAGCCGGGCGAGACCGAGCCGTCGCCCGACGAATCCTTCTCGCCGCCCTGGTACGCCCCCGAAGGGGTGACGGTCACCGAGCCGGTCCCGGTCCCGAAGCCCGAGCTTTCCGAGGAAGGCCAGGCACTGGAGCGGGCCCTGGTCAGCGAACTCGACGTCCATACACTCGTGCTGCCGTCGCTGCCCCATGCCCCGGAGGCGGTCCTGCGATGCCTGGCGGACCCGGAGTGCAGCTTCCGAGAGGTGGCGGACATCATCGCCCAG
>JAPKGY010000805.1 GCA_026647385.1 Phycisphaerae bacterium
GTGGGGACGCGGTCCATGCCGGGCAGAGACCGCATCTGCGGCGGGACGCCCTCGAACTCCACGCCCGCGTAGAGGTCCTCGGTGTTTTCGCGGAACACAACGACCTCGACGTCGTCGCGTATGTTGAGCGGGTTGCCCGGATAGGCCTTGCACGGGCGGAGGCAGATGTACAGCTCGAGCAGTTGCCGGAGCCGGACGATCGGGCTGCGGTAGGTGAAACCCTTGCCCCGGAGGCTGGCGACCAGCTCGCGTTCAGCCATGTCCTTGGGCTTGGAGGTGACGGCCCCGAACAGGGCGCAGTCGGTGTCGTTGAGCATCTCGATGGTGCGGGCCGGGAGCGGGTCGCCCTCGCGGCACCAGAACTCCCAGCCGATATCGCCGTTGAAATACTCGGCGTCGAGCCCGAGGCGGTCGAGCACCAACCGGGCGGCGGCGAGCACTTCCGGGCCGACGCCGTCACCCGGCAACCACGCGATGCGATACTTGGCCATGCGAGACTCTCTCAGAGGGTGTGTGAGAAGCCTTGGGAGAAGGGGGCAGTCCCCGGGCTGCACACACACCCTCTCACTCACCCGGATACATCCACGTTCAGGATAACCGAATTCTCTCCGGCGTGCCACGGGCGCGAGGCGTGAGTGAGCGGGTTGCGATGCGGCCCGTGGCAGGCGCTTTTCAGCCCGTGAACCTCAGTCGTGTGGTAAACGCCGGCAGCCTGGCAAACATGGGCCAGATGCCCATGCCACATGCTGGCCACATCGCAACCGGCTCAACGTGGGTGCGAACGCGCCGCCGATGGCGGAGCGTCGAATGCCCAACGACGAGCGGACCGCGGATGAAGGGGGGGCCGCGGGTCAGAGGACGACCCGTTGCATTCGTTCGTTGGCGATGGTGACCTGGCCGGTACCGATGTGCAGGCGCATCGTGCGGCTCATTCGGCCGCCGATGTGTTCGCCGTCGACCCCGACGCCGTTCCTGGCGAGGATTTCCTGGAGACACGCATAGTTGCGCCGGCCGACGTCGAACTCCCTGCAGACGTCGAACATGGAGGATCCGCCGGCGATCTTGACGACAAGCCGCTGCTTGACCCCTCCGAGGCGGTAGACGGATCGGAAGAGCAGGGGCAGTCCCGTATCCGCGAACATGGCCGGCTTGGCGATCGCCTTGACGGGGGCGAGGCTGCTTTCGCCGAGCATGAAATGCAGGAGCCCGCCGACGCGTGCGGGTGGGTCCCAGACGGCCACCCCGATGCAGCTTCCGAGCGAGAAGGTGACCAGCTCGACCTCGGGGTCGTTGGAGACCCGCAGATCGGAGGTGTGGACGGTGATGGTTCTGTTCACGATGCCGGTTCCTTGTCGGCCCGGTTGTCGTTCCTGATTCGTCCCGGTTTTGCTTGGCCCGCGTCGGTCGCCCAATCATGCGTCTTTTCCGACCGGGACCGAATGGGCCGTCACCGGTTCCGTACCTACATCGACCTGTCGTCGGACACTGCTGAGTATCGATGTTGAGGCGGCTGCATCCCGGCTTGCCGTCTGGTTTCGAGGGTTCCCGGCCTGTCCGGGGCTTGAGCCGCCCGTGCCGCCGGAAACCACCGGGGATTATCGGAAGGTGGCGTTGGTCCGGGTTGCGTTTACAATCCACGCCGTCGGGAATGGATTCCACGGCCTTTGGTCTGGGGGTGCGAGAAATGCGACAGGCGATATGGGCGTTTGCGGTCGGATTGGTGATCCTGCCCAGCGGCGTGCGCGCGGAAGAGAGTGCGACGTTTGAGGTCATCCACTCGTCGATGGCGTTGCCGCCGGAAGTACTGGCGGCCCGTGAGGTCCAGCGCTACCTGTACGTGCGGACGGGTGCCCTGGCGTCGGTGGCTGTCGACGTCGAGGGATCGGCCGCCAACCGGGTGGTGCTCGGGACGTCCGCCCGGTCGGTGGTGGACCGTATTGCCCGCAAGCGCCTGCACCCGGCGGACACGGCTTCTCTCAGGGCCGGGGAGTACCTGATCCGGACGTTCGACACCGACGGGGGTCGCCTGATCTTGATCGTCGGGGGCGATGCCGTCGGAGTCTTATATGGTGCCTACCGGATCGCGGAGTACCTGGGTATGCGTTTCTACCTCGAGGGCGACGTGGCGCCGGCCGACCGGATCGATCCCGCTTTGCCGACGATCAACGAGAAGGCCTTGCCGCACTTTGAAGTCAGGGGAATCCAACCCTTCCACGATTTTCCGGAAGGCCCCGACTGGTGGAGCGAGGACGGTTACAAGGCGATCATCGCCCAGCTGCCCAAGCTGAGAATGAACTTCATCGGTTTCCACACCTATCCCGAGGGCGGCGTCGGGCCGGAGCCGATGGTTTGGATCGGTCCGCCCGAGGACGTCAACGACGACGGAACGGTCAAGGCGAGTTACCCGGC
>JAPKGY010000806.1 GCA_026647385.1 Phycisphaerae bacterium
GTTAATCCGTACCAGACGCCGACCGGCGCCCTGGCGGGTCAGCGCGCGAGTCTGATGTCGGAGACGGTCGGCGGCGGCGCGCTGGCGGTTCCGAGCCGATGGGTGCGCGCGACGACCGGACAGCCGGTGGCGGGAAACGTCGACTATCGGCTGTTGGCCAATCCGTTGTTCGCCGGAGCGTTCCAGGAGGTCAGCGAGCAGGAACTGGCGGCCCGGGTGCGGGCGGGCCAGGGGCAGGCGGGCGCGAAGACACCGGCCGAGGGTACGCCAGGCGCTCTGGTCGGACCGGTGAAGCCCTCGGAGGCACGCAACCTGATCGATGGGCGAGTCAAGCCGATGACGGGCCAGGATCTGCGCGTGAAGGGCGAACGGACGCAGGTTGGCGAGACGGGTCCGACGGTTGACTCAAGACTGAGCAATGTCTTCGCTCGGGCGGCTGAGGATGGCGAGTTCGCCGGCGGGACGCAAGGTGTGCTCGCCCAGCGGGGCCAGACGCACCTTCGCGGGTCGATGTTCGAAGGTCAGCAGACGGACCAGGCGAAACTGCGGACGGTGACGGGTCTGCCCCCGGATTTGTTCGCGTGGATGCGCCGTCAGGTCGAAATCGGAACTGCCGGTTTGCCAGGGGTCGCAGGGACGGCCCAGGCTGTGCCGGGAGCGAGCCCACTGGCCCGGAGCGAGGCGGTGGCTCAGGCCTTGGCGACCGAGGGGCCGGGCCCCATGCCGATCAAGACCTTCGTCGGTACCGAGGAGTCGGCGTTGAACGCGCACCTCAAGTACGCCGAAGAGGCGATGAAGGCGGGAAGGTACTATCGAGCGGAAGAGGCGTATGCTCTGGCCCGGATGGTGGCGCCGGAGAATCCGGTCCCGGCATTGGGGCAGTGCGTGGCGTTGCTGGCGGCCGGCGATTACGTCGCGAGCGTGTCGCATCTTTTTGACGCGGTACGGCTGTTCAGCCGTTTGGGCGACTTCGAGCTGGATCTGAAAGCGCTCGTGCCGGACCTGAGGGTGCTGGACAGCCGCCGGGCCGATCTGGAGCGGCGGCTGGCCGGCAGGGAGGACGGGCGGTTGCGCTTCCTGTTGGGATTCACCGAGTACAACAGCGGCCTTAAACCGCTGGGCATCAAGAACATGCAGGCCGCCATGGAACATCTGACCGATCAGGACACCGACCGGACCACCTTGCGGCGGTACCTCGACGGGCTGGGGGCGACGATCGAAGCCCGGCCGGTCACCGCGCCGTCGGCGCGATGAGTAATCGTCATTTCGACCGAGAATGCGGGCGAACAATCGGATTGGATCCGTCACGATCAACGCGCTGCCCGCACCGACAAGGCGGACGCCGATCTGGGAGCTCCAGTGGAGGGGACGCGGGGACACGAAGGCAAGGGAACGCGGGGACAGCAGCGTCGATGGCGTGAGCTTTCGTCGCGCCCCGCTGAACCGTCGACACTCAGACTTTGCAGTCCTGTCTTCCATCTCCGATCTCCTGTCTGCCGACTCCTGTCTCCTCACTCCTCCCAACGCTCGAAGCAGTCCGCCCGCTTGCTTGCGGACTGCTTGCCGATGGGGATATGATCTGTCCCGCCGCGTCTGAACTTCGCCGGTGGACGGCAATCGGTAAAGCCATGACCCGAAAGCGTGAATATCCCATCATCCGGTTCCTGATTCGGTCGTTTTACGCGCTGGCGATCGCGATGCTGGCGGGCGGCGCAGGCTTGGCCGTCTATCTGTGGCTGAGGGCGGAAGCTTTGCGCGAGGGCGTGCTGCTGGGCGGGCCGTTGCCGGAGATGCTGGATCGTTTCTCGTCGAGCGATCTCTATCTGACCGCCATTGTCGTTGCATCCGTCGGGCTGGTGGGCTTCCTGCTGCTCGGAGCGATCGGCCAGATCCTGGCCATGACGCGCGACGGAGCACTGGCGGCCACCCTGCAGGTGCAGTTGCTCGAGGATATCCTCGAACTCAACGAGGAGGCAGCCAAGTCGTCGCACCGCGGGCGGGTCGATTTGTGCGAGGGGTGCGGACGGCTCGGCGCGCTCCAGGCGATCGACTCGGGGCAGTGGGTCTGTCGCGAGTGCCGACGACAACTGAGAGCGGGATAAAAAACGCCGAAACGTCGAAACGCCGAAACGTTAGAACGTCAAAAAGTCGAAACGCTAAGAACGTCAAAAAGTCGAAACGTTAAAACGTCAAAAAGTCGATATGTTAAAACGTCAAAACGTCAAAATGACCGAGGGTAAACGCAACGTAACAGAGTGATCGGAGCCGGGTTCTGTGAACCCGGCTCTGCATTTCCGGGTTCTGTGAACCCGGCTCTGCATTTCCGGGTTCTGTGAACCCGGTTTTGCGGTTTCGGGTTCTGTGAACCCGGTTCCGTTCCCAACTGAGGTGCATTCCGTAAAGTGATC
>JAPKGY010000807.1 GCA_026647385.1 Phycisphaerae bacterium
CGGCGACCATGGCTACATCTGCGTCCAGTCCAAAACCCCGCCCGACTGGTCCAAACTACCCCCCTTCGTCAAAGTCTCCGCGCCACCGCCTCGATGGCCGCCGCCCGGATCGCCGGGTGATTCGCCAGACCCAGGTAATCATTGCTGCAAAAACACAAAAGCGAGCGACCCGCCACCGTGACCCGGGCTCCCTGCGCGGATTCCACCGCCCGAAGCCTCCGGCGCAGCCCGCGACTCTCGAGGTCGGCCAAGGCATCGGACCAGGTTGGACCGGAGCGATTGCTCATGAAGTCGGACCGGGTGGCGGGTCTGACTCGTCCTTCGGCCTCGCCGCGCACGCCCGGGCCGATTCCGCCAGACGATCCAGAGAGATGACCTGCTTCGTGGGTACGCGATCCGTCCGCCCAACGTCCCCCTCGGGCTCCGCAGGGCGGGTCTCGACCGTAAACGGCAAGCCCTTGGTCCCGCAGCAGCCGCAACCGCCCCCCTGGCGCCACGTGCGGCGCACTGTCAGCAGCAGGTAGCCGACCGCCGCCGCCACGATCAGGACAACTCCGAAGGTTTGAACGAGGTCCGCCACCATATACCTGATTCTCGGCGCCGCCCGAGCCGGCGACCCGCTCCGTCAGATCCGATCCGGATCGGTGAAGACCAGTCGATACATGCGGTCCCGCCCCATCGGCCGGTCCGCCGCCTCCAGCGGCTCGCGCAGTTGCCGCATCCGGGCGGGCCCGACGCCCGCGAGAGAGGTAACCGCCTCTGCTCCGCCGATCAGGCGCGGAGCCACGAAGATCACCGCTTCGTCGGCCAGGCCGGCGTCCCAGAACGCACCCAGAGTCCGGCCGCCGCCCTCCACCATGATATTCGTCATTCGCCGCCGGCCCAATTCGTCCAGCAGGGTACCAAGCTCCAGGCCGCCCGCCCGCCGCGCCCCGAGCCCGATCAGTTCGACGCCCGCCTTCCGCAACGCCGCCGCTCGCTTCCCGGGAATAAAGCCATCCCCGCATGCCACAATCGTCGGATACCTTCCGGCCGTCCGCACCAGACGACTCGTCAGTCCGATCCGTAGCCGCGGATCGATCACCACCCGGCTCGCAAGCCGCCGGGCCCGACCCTCCCGGCACGTCAGTAGCGGGTCGTCGCGGACCACGGTTTCCACGCCGACCACCACCGCGTCGACGCGCCCACGGAGGCGATGGGCCTCCGCCCGCGACCGCTCGCCGCTGATCCACCGGGATTCACCGGTCCGGGTCGCGATCTTTCCATCCAGGCTCTGGGCCCATTTCAGAATCACCCAAGGCCGGCCTCGACGCTGCAGCTTCAGATACGGCCCGTTCAGTCGCGCCGCCTCCGCCTCCAGCAGGCCCGTCGCAACCGTGACGCCCGCCGACCGCAAATGACGGAGCCCCTGCCCTCTCATCTCCGCAAACGGATCGCGCATCGCCGCGATGACCCGCCTGATACCCGCCGCGATCAGGGCCTCCGTACATGGCGGCGTCTTGCCGAAATGGCAACACGGTTCCAGCGTCACGTAGCACGTCGCGCCTCGGGCGGCTTGGCCCGCTCGACGCAGGGCATGGACCTCGGCGTGCGGACCGCCGAACCGGTGGTGATACCCTTCCCCCACGATCCGCCGGCCGCGGACGATCACGCAGCCGACCATCGGGTTCGGCTCGACCGCACCGCGCCCGCGCGCCGCGAGCGCCAGGGCCCGACGCATGAAGTGCTCATCCTGTGCCGTGAATCGCGAGGACATGACGCATGATCGCACCGGCCCATGGACGGACGGTCCGCCGCCGGCCACTTACGCAGGCGATCGCTCCTTGGCCCGCTCGGCGGCTTTCTCCGCCTTGCGGTCCCACCAGAAGTTCAGCAGCAACAGGCCGACGCCGACCACCAGCAGAACATCGGCAATGTTGAATACCCAAGGCCAGATCTCGATCGTGTAACCGCCCACGCGGAACCGGGGCTCCATCTTGATGAAATCGCGGACCACGCCCTGCTGGGTGATCCGCGGTTCATAGCGCGACGAAATCACCCGCGGCTCCCCGCCGCCCTCGGGCCAGACGCCGATCACCACCGCATCCTCGCGCTGATCGAGCACCTTGCAGGCCTCAACGTAGGTCCGGCCTTCGACCCGATACCGCACGACGTCGGCGATCATGAACGCCCGGTCGTACAGGTTCCCCAGCGCCCCCGCCAGCACCAGGCCCAACGCCACGTGCAGGCTCCGGCGATCCCGCGTGCTGTGAATGAACAGGAAGAGCACGAAGAGCAGGGCCACCAGCGACGCGGCAATGAAAACCGGCGTCAAGCCTTTGCCCAACCCGAACAGGGCGCCCGTATTCAGCGATCGACGAAAGGACATCACCTGCGGGATGATCTCCCACGCCTGGCCGGCC
>JAPKGY010000808.1 GCA_026647385.1 Phycisphaerae bacterium
TGGGGGCCTCGCGGGTGATCAGAATGTCGTGCGGGTGCGATTCGATCACCGAGGCGCTGGTGACGCGGATGAACCGGGCGTTGTTCCGGAGGTCGTCGATGGTGGCGGCGCCGCAGTAGCCCATGCCGGCGCGGAGGCCGCCGATGAGCTGGTAGACGTACTCGGCGAGCGGTCCGCGGTAGGGGACCCGGCCTTCGACGCCCTCGGGGACGAGCTTGTCGGGCTTGGCTTTGGATTCCTGGCTGTAGCGGTCGGCGCTGCCCTGGACCATCGCACCGAGCGAGCCCATGCCGCGATATTCCTTGAAGCGCCGGCCTTTCCAGATGACCAATTGCCCCGGCGCCTCGTCGAGGCCGGCAAAGAGCGAGCCGATCATGACGGCGTTGGCGCCCGCGGCGATGGCTTTGGTGATATCGCCGGAGAATCGGATGCCGCCGTCGGCGATGACCGGGACGCCCGCGCCCTGGGCCACGGAGACCGCGTTCATGATGGCGGTGATCTGAGGCACTCCCACGCCGGAGACGACGCGGGTGGTGCAGATCGATCCCGGTCCGATACCGACCTTGACGGCGTCGGCGCCGGCGTCGATGAGATCGGCTGCCCCTTCCGCAGTGGCGACGTTGCCGGCAATGACGTCGATCTGATAGGTCGCCTTGATTTTGCGTACGGTCTCGATGACGTTTTCGGTGTGCCCATGGGCGGAGTCGACGGTGATCACATCGACGTCGTTGGCGATCAGCGCCTCGACGCGGGCGTAGTCGTGGACCCCGACGGCGGCGCCGACGCGGAGTCGGCCTCGGGCGTCCTTGCTGCTGGTCGGGAAGAGGCGGCTCCGTTCGATGTCGCGAATGGTGATCAGTCCCGCGAGGCGGTTGTCGGGGTGGACGAGCAGGAGCTTCTCGACCTTGTGTTTGTGCAGGATCCGTTCGGCCGCCTCGAGCGTGGTGTCCGGCGGGGCGGTGACCAGGTTCCGGCTGGTCATCACGTCACGGATGAGGCGATCGTCGGAGGTGGTGAGGAAGCGCAGGTCCCGGCTGGTGATGATGCCCACGATTTTGCCGGCTTCTTCGGTAATGGGCACGCCGGAGACGTTGTGCAGCTTCATGACCTCACGGGCGCGGTTGACCGAGTCCGACGGGCGGAGCGTGATCGGGTCGATGATGACGCCGGACTCGGAGCGTTTGACCTTGTAGACTTCGCGGGTCTGGGCCTCGACGGACAGGTTTTTGTGAATGACGCCGATGCCGCCTTCTTGCGCGAGAGCGATGGCCAGGGCGGACTCGGTGACCGTGTCCATCGGCGCGGAGATCAGCGGGAGGTTGATCGGGATGTTCCGGGTCAGGCGGGTGGTGACGTCAGCCACTCGGGGCACGACGGACGAGCGGGCCGGCAGCAGGAGAACGTCGTCGAACGTAATCCCTTCGTCGACGATCTTGCGTGCGGCGTAACCTGGAGCCTGGGGTGCGACGGACCGCGGATTGTCTGGTTTGGGCGCCATGACGGTTTATATGGGAAAAACGTCAAAACGTCAAAAAGTCAAAACGAGGGGAGGAAACGCCCAAACGCCCAAACGCCGAAGCGCCCAAACGCGGAAAGGGGGAGAGGACACGTCAAAAACGTTAGAAAGGGGGGGCTTGGGCGGACGCTTGCATGGGCGTGGGGACGATTGGGCGGCCTTGGGGAAAACTCACAGGGCATGCGGCGCGATTCGGGTGATATGCTTTTCAATCCCGGCGGCAGGGCGTATCATCGACGGGTGTACGGCGTTTCTGAGAAGCCGGCAGCGGCTGGGAGGCCGAGCCCCGGAAACACGGACGACGAGGGTTGCCCAGGGAGCGGGTAAGGCATGTCGCTACCTTCCACGTTTACCCATCTGCACCTGCACACGCACTTCAGCCTCCTGGACGGGGCGACCCGGTTGAAGTCGCTCATGGATCGGGTCAAGGCGGACGGGGCGAAGGCGGTCGCGATCACCGATCACGGGAACATGTTCGGGGTCGTGCCGTTCTACGAGGCGGCGGTGGCGGCGGGGATCAAGCCGATCATCGGGTTGGAAGCGTACATGGCCCCCGGGGACCGGCGCAGCCGGGACAACTGCGGGATCAAGGACGCGAGCTATCACCTGCTGCTGTTGGCCAAGAATCTCACAGGCTATCGCAACCTGATCAAGCTGTCGTCGATCGCCTATCGCGAGGGCTTCTACTACAAGCCACGGATCGACCGGGAGGTGCTCCGCGAGTTCCGCGACGGGCTGATCTGTTCGAGTGCGTGCCTGGGCGGCGAGGTGCCGCAGTTGCTGCTGAACGAGGACGTCAAGGCTGCCTACTTTTGCATTTCCCTGAACTCCTGCCGCAGGATTTTCAGCCGTGGATTGACCCCGAAGTCGCCCGCCGCGCCAAC
>JAPKGY010000809.1 GCA_026647385.1 Phycisphaerae bacterium
GGTCGTGTCGCCGGGGAAGCGTATCCTTCTCGCGGCGGCGTGGGTCAAGATTGCAGAAGGAGGTACTCTCAATGCGATCTGTCATGTCACTTCTGTTGGGTGTGTCGTACGTCTTCTGGTCGGTGGCGATGGTCGTCGATCAGCCGGCGGTCGGCGCTTCGGACCTCGGGGCCTCGGTTGCGGCGGCGACCCTGGGCGGCTGCGGCGGGCCGTCTCCGTGCAAGGAAAAGACGGAGAGCCGGGCATGCAGCAGTTGCTACGCTTTTGGCAACAAATGGAACAAGTGCGGCGGCATCTACAAGGGGTTCGACTGCACGTGGACAACTCAGCCGAATTACACCTGTACGTTAAGCGGCGAGATGACCTGTACAAACACGGGTTATCAGTATGACAACGAAAACTGCAGTGGTATCGGCGCGAAAATCACTCCGTGCAAGATGAAGGTGGCCAGCGGAACCACGTGCCCGTGACGAGCCGGCATTGTTAATGGATCGCACTCCTCCCGCGGGTTGGGAGGAGTGCGATCCCTGTCCGGCCTGGGGGGGTGTCGACGGGTGGGTTTGCGGCCACCGATCGCCCCGGCATCGAGATCGCCGGGGCGGACGCGCCCGGCCGGCTGTCCATGCGGTCGAATTCCTAAGACGGGCCGCCTTTTTCTTGCGGCCCGCAACCAAAAAGGGACCTTTCGGGGAAGCATGCGCGTCAATCGCATCGATCCTTCGTCGCAAGGTTCTGAGGTCTTGAAAACGCGCGGTTCCGTCAAAGGGCCGGCGAACTGGAGAGATGCTGATGCGCGTGATGAAGGTTCAGTCCTGGTTTGTAGTCGTGTTCGTCGTGGCGTCGGGCGGCCGTGGGGGATTCGTGTCCCGGGCGGCTGAAGCAGCCGACGCGCAGGACGTTTTTTTGACGGCCGATCCAAGCCAACGAGGGCGTATGGTTCGCGCTCCGCTGGAGCAGGCTTCCCAGTCGATCCGACTGGATTATCAGTACGTCCTGTCACACACATCCGAGTTCATGGAGGCGAGCAAGGGCAGCCTGCCGGACGAGACTCGCGAAACGGGGAGTCATACGACCTATGTGCGCATCGGCTCCAGGACCCGGACGGAATCGCGCCCTTTGGAACAGGCAGCCGCGGGCCTGAAACCGGCGATTGGCGATCCCGAATTGAAGATCTATGACGGGCGGACGGTGCTTCACTGGCTTCCGGGCAAGGACGCGGCTTCCTCGGTGGGCAAGGCGGCGGTCGCGCATCGGCCGCCACGGACGATTCTCGAGGACTCCGGGCCCGCCGAGTTGTTCGGGTTGGAGGAGGCGAGCGTGGGCGATCTGTTGGCGTCCGATGGAGTTGAAGTGGTCCCGAGCGACACCAACGTGCTGGGAGCGCGTACCCTCCAGGTGTCGGGCACGATGAAGATCAACGAGGTCGACTACGAGGTTACTTACTGGCTGGCCCCGGATCGAGGGTTTCTGGCGCTTCGCGCGGAGATACGCGGTCTGGCGGGGCATCTGGTCCGATCGCGCGAGGTCAAGGCGGTCAAGCAGCTCCCGAACGGGGCGTGGTGGCCTACGGACATCGAGGTCCGAGAGTTCGACGACAATCCCGCCAATCCTTACCACGCCAATACGAACCGGTGGACCGTGGGCGAGGTGGTTTTGGACCCGGAGGTGCGGGATCCCGAAGCGTTTTTCTCGACCGCGACGGACTGGTTGCCCGCGGGTACGTACATCACCGACAACGTGATCAACGAGGCTTACACCGTGTACGGCGGCGCGAAGGCCGACGACGTTCTCGACGGCATCGTGAGCTCGTTCGTCAGCCAGGAGCCCATCGCTACGTTGCGTGGAATGCGGACGAGGCGACCGGTGTGCCCCAAGCACCCGCCGGAGGAGAAAAACCGGTGGCCGTCGTCTCTCAAGCGAACTCGCAGTCCGCGACCCGGTTGCTGCTGAGAAACCGCGGGTGGCTGGGTGTTGCCATCGTGGCCGGGATCGTCCTTATGGTTCTGTATCGATTCAGGAGAACTCAGAGTGCGTCCGCGTAGACTTGTTCATATCGTGGTTATGGTCAGTCTCTTATCGGGTGCGGCGAAAGGCGACGAAGGCGAGGATCGATACCAGGGACCTTTACCCAGTTGGTCGGGCGCGTGCGGGCCGGCATGCCTGGCTCTGATCGCGAAGCTGCATGGGCATGACGTTCGCCTGGCCGACATCCGGCGGCTTGTTCCACGAGAGGAGTTCAATGCGACGTCGCTGGCAACCCTCTCGGACCTGGCCACCCGCGTATTCGGGCTGCACACCGCGGCTGCCGAGGTGGACAGGGAAGCCCTGGAGCGTTTGACGGTGCCGGCGATCGTCTACCAGGAGCCGAATCATTTCGTCGCGGTCGTGGGCCGGGGC
>JAPKGY010000081.1 GCA_026647385.1 Phycisphaerae bacterium
ATCGTCGTACAGCCGAAACTACTCGGCCCACAGAAACGTAGGCTTACACAGACACGCGAAGAGTCGGTGACAGTTTGAGCAAACCAGCAAAGTCGTTTTTCCTAATCGTCCTTTCCTTCATTGCCGCCGTAGCCTTCGCGCCGGTCAATCCGCTGATCTGCTTCTCGATCAAGAGTTGCCAGAACATCCACATTCTGGAGAGGCTGGTGGCCTTGGGCGCCGGCATGGACGTGGTGAGCGGCGGCGAGTTATACCGGGCAATCCGAGCCGGCGTGGACCCGGCCAAGGTCGTCTACGCGGGCGTCGGCAAGACCGACCCCGAGATCATCCAGGCCCTCGACGCGGGGATCGGCTGGTTCAACGTCGAGTCGGAGGCGGAACTCGCCAATCTGTGTACGATCGCCGCCGGACGCCGCCAACAAATGCGGGTCGCCCTGCGGGTCAATCCCGACGTCGACCCGAAAACGCATCGGCACACGACCACCGGCAAGAAGGAAACCAAATTCGGCGTCGACCTGGAGCGCGCCCGGCGGGTCTTCGAGCAGTTCGGGCGCGACCCGTGGGCTCGACTGCGCGGCATCCATCTGCACATCGGCTCGCCGGTGTTCCAGGCCGAACCCTACGTCGAAGCGATCGGTAAGGCGCTCGGTTTGATCGAGCAGCTCCGCCGCGACGGCTTTGCCATCGACACACTCAATATCGGCGGCGGGTACGCAGCCGGTTACCGCGACGATCAGACCCCGACGTTTGAGTCGTACGCGAGGAAGATCGTCCCCATGCTGGCGGGCAGCGGACTGCGGATCATCCTCGAACCCGGCCGATCGATCGCAGCCAACGCGGGCATCCTGGTAACGCGAACCCAATTCGTCAAACAAGGCGGCGACAAACAGTTCGTGATCGTCGACGGAGCAATGACCGATCTGATCCGCCCCGCCTTGTACGACGCGTTTCACTTCGCCTGGCCCGTGCGCTGCGATGAACGATTCGTCCCGCCATCGCGTGGTGCGGATCTGGCCTTGCCCGGGACGGTCGAGGTGGACGTGGTCGGCCCGGTCTGCGAGAGCAGCGATTACCTGGCCAAGGGTCGGCACCTGCCGCCGGTGCAGCGCGGCGACCTGATCGCCGTCTTCACCGCCGGCGCCTACGGCTTCGTGATGGCCAGCCACTACAACTCCCGGCCCAACGCCGCGGAAGTACTGGTCACCGGCGACCAAATGCGGACGATCCGGCGAAGGGAGACCTACGAGGACCTGACTAAAGCCGAGGAAAACCTTTAAGAGGGTGTGTGCGAAGCCCGGGGACTGTCCCCTTCGCCCGTAAGCGTCCGGTGAAGCCCAGGGGGCAGGATTGCATGGCCGGGCACAACGATTGCATGCATGGGGCTCAGTTTGATGGCGTTGGGAAGGGCCGCCAGCGGTCGGGTAGGAGTTGGTCGAGTTGACTGAGGGGCGTGGCGGCGATTCGGGTCAGCACGTCGCTGAGGTAGGCGAATGGTTCGATCTTGTGCCGCTGGCAGGTGGCAATGAGGCTGAAGAAGACCGCGGCGGTGTGGCCGCCATTGTCGGACCCGCAGAAGAGCCAGTTCTTGCGGCCGATCGCCACGCGGCGGAGGGCGTTCTCGGCGGCATTGTTGTCGATGGCCAGTCGGCCGTCGGTGGTGTAGACACTTAGGGCATCCCACTGGTTCAGGGCATACGTGATCGCCTGACCCATCGGGCTCTTCGGTAACACTGGCCCGCCATGGTGCGCCTGCTGGGCCTCCAGCCACTCCTTGAACTGCCGCAGACGAAGCACTGCAGATTCCTGGCGCAGGCGATAGCGTTCCGACACGAGTTGCTCGTGGAAGTGCTGAGCCTCCGACACGGGATCAATCCCTGCACTCTGGACCGACTCTTTGGCCTGCGTTTCCACGTCGTACAGCAGCCGGATGTAGGCCAGGGCCTGCGTACTCGCGGCGGCATCCGAGTGGCGCGCGTCATAGAACTTGCGGCGAGCATGCGCCCAGCAGGCCACCTCTGTGACCTGGCCGCCGGCCTCGCCACGATAGATGCCGTCGTAGCCGCCGAAGGCATCGGCTTGCAGATAGACCCGCTTGTCCTTGCCCCAATCTTTCAGGAACTCCATCGGCCCGTCCCGGCTGCGGCTCGGGGTATACGCGAACACTGTGTGCGGATGTTGCTGATCACCCAGATAGTCCCAGAACCGGCCGGTCCGGGCTTGATTCCGGTTGCGGTCCAGCACATCTACCGGTGTGTCGTCCGTGTGGATCACCTCGGATTGCCGAACTTCCCGAACCATCAGGTCGTAGAGCGATCCGAGCACGTCAGCACACTGGGCCGCCCAGTCGCACATCGTCGAGCGGGCGATATCGATCCCATGCCGCTGGAGGATCCTCTCCAGCCGGTGCAGCGGCAGGTGATCGCCGTACTTGCTCACGATCACGTAAGCCAGCAGTCCCGGGGCGGCCAGGCCCTTCTCGATCGGCGACAAGGGCTTTTCGGCCGTGGTGATTTGCGGGCCGTCCGGCGAAGCGTTCGATTCGCACTGCGGGCAGCCGTATTTCAGGCGGATATGCTCGATCACCTTGACTTTCGCGGGAACGTAGTCCAGTTGTTCGTGCGTCTCCTTGCCGATGATGTGCCGAAGCTTCCCGCAGCACGGGCAGAGCTTCTCTTCTTCCGGAAGGTCATGAACGATCTTTTCACGCTCCAGGTTCGACGGCAGTCGGCGACGACCATGTCCACGACGCTTCGGTACGGCCCCAGCCGTTGGTGCTTCCGTATCCGGGGCCCGATCCTCCGGCATCTCCGGAATGGCCTTGTCGATCAGGTCCTCGAACAGCAGCCGCTGGTTCGGATCCATCTTCTCCGACGACCGGCCGTAATAGCGACGCAGCAGCGCCTGCAACTGATGCTGCAGGTCGTCGATCTCGCGAAGATAGGATTGCTTCTCCTCAAGAAGCTGCTCACGCTCGGCCCGAAGCAGTTCCACTGCTTGCTGTGCCTGCTGACGTTCGGCACGAAGCCGTTCAACTTCCTGTCGAAGCTGAGAGAGTTCGGTGGTGAGTGGAGCGGGATCTTCCATGATCACGCATCATGATACACCACACCAAGTGTCTCTGTTGCATGAATCTTGAAGATTCCGCATACTTCTTTATCTTTTGTCACGCCGGACGTGCAAACCGCTTACGCCGCTTGATGCTCGTCAGGTCGATCCCCGCCAGCAGCATCGCCAGTTCGCTGGCCTTGAGCTCCACGCTCTTGCCCGTGTTCTTGGACGGCAGCCGGAACGTCCCTTCTTCGAGCCGCTTGTACCATAGCGCGAATCCGTCGCGGTCCCAATAGAGGATCTTGATCCGATCTCTGTCCCGTCCGACGAACAAAAACAAGTGGCCGGACAACGGATCGTAGCCGAGATAATCCCGCACCATCGCCGCCAGGGTATCAAAGCCCTTACGCATGTCCGCCGGCGACGTGCACAGGTAGACGCGGACCGACAACCCCTGATCCAGTTCGCCCAGACTCGGCAGCTTCAACATGCCTGGCCCCCCAGAACAGCCAACACGTCGGCCAGCATCTGCCGATCCACCCGCCCGCTCATCCGGACACGCCGCCCACAGGTCAACACAATCTCGATTCGTCCGTCACTGTCAGCCGCCTCTCCCTCCGCGACGTGCACCCGAACGAACCGGCCCTTCGACTCCTTCCTGTCCCGCCGCCTCAGCTCCCTTCGCCACCAGTGGAACGATGCCGTCGGGATCTGGTGCTGATCACACCACGCCCGAACGGTAAACCCGCTGGCCGGCTGCTCCCGGACCATCCGTCGCCAGAACGATTCCTTGTTCAGATCCCGCGCAGGTGGCATGTACACCTCCCATCATGATGGGGAGGCATGGTCGCTCAGAATCGCACCAGATTGAAGATGTGGTTCACCAAACGCTTACCCACCAGTTTTGTGTGAGAGAAAAGGAGGAATAATTGTCGCTGACGGGAACGGATAATTGTCGCTTGACACAGGAGCATGGCCGTCGGGCGGACTGCATCGTGGCGAGAACCGGCGTACCGGAGTCGCAAGCCCAAGGTGTGGCCGGCCGGGCCGTGAAGCGGCGGACTCGGTGGTTGGGACGGGGGTATGGCGGTTATTGCGAAGGAGGGTATTGAAGCAGGGAGGGCAGTTGGCGCGGGAGGATCGAACGACTGCTGAGCCTGAAATGGGCGTGGTGGCGGGAAAGCCAACCCATGGGGACGCCAGTGCTAAAGGCACTGACTGTGCCCCCGAGGTCGGCTTCCTTGCAGAGGTTGCGGGCCTGATGGCCGATGGATGCTGTCGATCGAAGCCGCTGCTACGGGGCGGCGGCGGGCGTCGGCGTGACCAGGTTGCCGAGCTGGTTCGTCAACTGGCTGGTCAGGGAGTCAAAGAAGCCGTCTCCATTGTTGTTGAGTTCGGCATCTCGCCTCAGATAATACTCGGTCCAGGGATTGTAGGTCGTGTCGACGCCGGTGCCGATCCGAAGCGTAAACGAACGGGCGATGAACTCCTCGACTCGGGTGGCGGCATTGTGCGGCAGGATGAGAACGTCGCCGGCAGCCAATGCCAGATCGGGATCCTGACCGAGCTTGATGCGATCGAGATCCACCTTGACGCGGAACAACTCTCCGCTTTCCTGTCGCCGCATGAGGGTCGCCTCGTGAGGCTCGAAGGCAAGCAGGGTTCCGCCGGCTGCCCCGATGGCCTGTAACACGGAAAGCGTGGCTCCTCGCGTCAGGAGGATTGGCCCGGGACGATTCACGAGCCCCTGCACGTAAACGGCGTCGTTCTCTCGGGCGTCCACGATCAAGACGTCCGCTTCTCTTATGCTGCCGATCCTGGCCGCGCGGGCCTGATCCTCGAGTTCGTTCAAGTCGAAAACCACGAGCTGATCCGGTGCCCGAGCGGGGACCAGGGTTACTCGTCCACCGAAATCGCGCGGCGAGCCGGCCGCCATGAGTGCATGGAGCACGCTCGCCCTGTCCTTTCGCAATTCGATGGCCTGGTATCGACCGACGGCTGAACGGAACAGGTCGCCCAGGACGACGACACCAATCATCTTGTACTCGGCCACCTTGGCGATAACCTGAGTATCCGTAACGTATTTGGGCATATAGGCAGCCCGGATCGCATCCTCCAGTTCGTCAAGAGTCAACCCGTCCACAAACACTCCGCCGACGGAGGGCAGGATCACTTCGCCGTTGTCCCGGACGCGCGGGGTGTACGTGGAGGGCAGCCCGAGCTTCTCCATTCCGGAAATACTGATTGTCAGCACATCTCCGGGCCCGACCCGGTAGGGCCCCGGGTCCCAGGGTGCCAGCGCCGGGCGAGACGCGGCGACGGCGGCCGGCTGCGAGCCGACCGGCTGAGAGGTAGCCGGGGGCATCCCCTGCATCCGCTGGATTGCCAGAAACTCATCCACGGACATGCGGGTATCGGGTTGGCATCCCGAGGTACCCACCCCGAACAGGACGACGGCGGCCATCACCCGCAAAACGGGGTTCAGACCGGCGGCGCGGGCTATCCCGACAAGTCGATCACGAGTTAACGATACTCTGAGGACCACAGCAGACCTCCCTGCGATCAGGTGTTCACCGAACCCCTCTTCAACTGACACGCCTCGTTGAGTCTTCCCCGCACACGGACACGTCGTCCCCCTTGGCCGGCCTATCGGGGGCGGTCACGGTTGCCCTGGGTTTCTCCTGGCCGCCGGCCGGCGCGTGGACAAAGGGGAGCGCACGGGTATCGTCCAGCCGAGGAACGCCGCCGGCCGAGCTGTCCCTCCCTCCGCGGCTGCTGATCGAGGAGTAATACGCCCGCGAAGAGAGGTTACAGATCACGGCCCCCAACAACTTGGCCCCGACCATCTGCAACCGGCCGCAGGCCAACTGTGTCACCTTGACGCTCGAGTAGCCCGCGAACGTGCAAACGACAACGCCGTCGACCGCCTGAGCCCAGACCAGAGCATCGGCCGCTCCCAGAGCGGGCGGTGAATCGACGACCACATAGTCGTAGTGATTTTCCGCCTCCTCGATCAGGTGCGAGGCGCTCGCATCCTCCAGCAAGCTGCGGGCTATTCCGGGGTTGGGTCCCGCGAACAAGACGTCCATGCCGCCTTTTTCAGACCGGACCACGCAGTCCATGAGGCTGCGTTCGCCGAGAAGCACCTGCTCCAAACCATAGGGAGCACTGACGTCCAGAACCTCCTGGAGCTGCGGTGCCTGAACATCGCCGTCGATGAGCAGGACCCGGCCGCTTCGCTCGGCCAGACTGGCAGCGAGGTTGACGGCCGTGCTGGTCTTGCCCTCTCCAGCCTGCGCACTGGTCACCAGGATAGACTTCGGAGGCGCCTCGGAGAGGGTGGAACTGAGCAGACTGACGCGGATCAGACGATAGCACTCCCTGAGATCCTGCGGGCTAATCCGTCCCAGGCGAAGCCCGCTCAGCGGCGGCACGACCCCGAGGAGAGTCAGGCCGACGTTGTTCTCCACCTCCGGAGGAGCGAACACCCGGGCCTCCACGCGATCCCTCAGGAACGCAACAACCAGGGCGACCACAAACGATCCAAGAGCCGCCCCGAGGCTCAGCTTCCGCCGCTCGTCGCTGATGTTCCCGGGGCGCAATTCCGGGTCGGAAGCGCGCGAGACGCGGGCCTGACGCCGGCTCTCCGTGGTCAGAAGCTTGATTCGCTCCTCGACGACCGCGAGGTCCTTGCTATATCGATCAATCTCCTCCTGCACCGTCTGAATGTCCACGCTGGTCTTTCCGATCCTCTTGGCCTCGGCTTCCTGCTTGGTCACTCTTTGCAGCAAGGCATCTCGGTGTCGCTCCGCAGCGAGCAGTCTGGCTTTCTTCTCCGCCAGGAGGCTTTCCCTCATCCGCTTTTGCGTCGTGAGTCCGGCCCTGGCGAGGTCCTCGGTGGCGCGCATCCGCTCCTTTTCCAGGTCGACCTGCAGTTGTCTGACCTGCTCGCGCGCCTCGATCACCTCCTTGGCCTCATCGGTCATCCCCGACCTGAGCCGGGCCAACCGCGTCGACTCCACCACCAGCCGTTCGCGGAGAGACCGTACGATCGGGTCGTCCTCGATCGCCTGCTGCTGTTTGGAAGGCGATCCTTCCACGAGACCGACGTAGACCCCGTCCTCGATTTGCCGGATCTGATCCTTGAGCTGAAGGATCTCCAGCTCGGCGCTTTCCAGGAGGTCCCTTGCCTGCATGCCCGACTTCGCGATGCTCTCACGAAGAGAGTCGTAGGTCCGGAGGTTGGTCGTGGCGTATTCGCCGGCCAGTTCGTTCCGCTCCTGCTGCTTGCTGAGAATAAGCGTTCGCAACCGACTTTGCTCGGTTTCGAGATAAGATCGGTTATCGTCCTTGCTTCGCTTCTCCTCATCCTCGGCCCAGGCCAGATACGCGTCGACGATGGCCTTGGTCAGCTTGATGGCGTCACCCGCGACGGGCTGCGTCACGCGAATCTGCACGATCTGGGTCCCCCGGACGGGCTCGGCGGTCACCGCCGACCGGAGCGCGGAAACCGGATCGGCATGGTTGAGCAGGGGGAGGTCCTTGACGGCGGGGTCGGTCAAGGCCGCCCGCAACACTTGATGACTGACCGCGAGTTCGGCCTGGGTGCGGAGGTAGCTTTCGAACAACGGCATCTGCTGGCTGTCTTCGTCTTTGTAGAGCACCCTCGGTAACACCGGTAGAACCTGGATGTGAGCCGTAGCGGTGCAAGTAGGCTTCTTCAACAGGTAAATCACGGGAATGGAGAGGCAAAGGAGCGACACCCAGACGAGCAATGCGGTAACCCAACGCCTTCTGAGCACCGCGAAGAAATGAGCGACCATCGCCAATCCGTCCGGCGAACGAGGCTGGGGACCTCCGACCGATGGCTCTATTAATTCTTCATGGTAGGGTTGGATTTCGTGTGACATATCCCGCATCCTCGGTTTCTTTCGGCCTCAAACACACACGCACATCACCGGCGCGCCGCAGGCAAGGCCGCGCCGGCTGCGATTCCCGGGCATTCCTCCGGCCAAGCCCTGTCCCGGCCGGCGGAAACCCTCAATCCGACGGGATCGTCCAGCCCCCTCCGAAACCTGGGGACTCGCCGTTTTCAGTACTGGGAAAACAGCTTTGGGTGAACTTCAAGCCGTTCCCGGCAACGAGTGGGGCCCATAGGCCCGCCCCGGGCGATTCCGGAGTCTCGGGATATACATTCCCTATCTTATCGGCCGAGCGCCCCATAAAGAAAAGTCCCCGGAGCGGTTTCTTTCCTCACCCTCACGGCTTCGGAGGCACCCTCAACTGACTTGCCCGGCGCTCAAGCGATCCCCCCAGGCTCGTTCGACACCGCGATATCCTCGGCTGCATGCTCGGAGTCAGGCGGAGAGACCTCGCGAGGACGTCTCCACAGGCGCCGAAGACTCAACAATCCCCTCCTCCTCCGCAGGCGTGGGGCTTTCCGAACTTCCGGAGCGCTTATCGCGATCACCGGCCTGTTGCATAAACGGCATCGCGTACTTTCGAACAGAGCCGGCGTCAGTTCTCACATGGACCTCCGTGTCGCGACGGCTCATCGTCGAGGAGTAATAGACTTTGGACTGCAAATTGCAGATCACAGCCCCCAGGACCTTGGCTCCGACGATCTTGAGCCGGTGACGCGCGAGCTGCGTCACCTTGACGCTCGACTGCCCCGCGAACGTGCAGACGATGACCCCCTCCGCCGCCTGAGCCCAGACC
>JAPKGY010000810.1 GCA_026647385.1 Phycisphaerae bacterium
GGGCGTATCGAGACTGTCCGGCGTAAAAGTCGGGATGCCCGATTCGAGGTGGTTGAACCAGACCTGACCGTTGTCCACCAGGTCCGGCAGACCGTCGCCGTTGACGTCGCTGAAGTAAACCGGACTGGTGGTGGTCGAGTCGCTCGTGTTGGCGAAAGCACTGGCGAACAGGACATAGGCCTCCGCTCCGAAGTTGAACGAATCGGAGGTCTCTTCCGAGAGCTTGGCCAGACTGTCGATCGGTTGCGCCGAACCGCCGGCAAAGGCCCGGGGCCCCCGAGGACCCGACAGGTTCCGGCGGTAGTAGATGTTTGCGCCTTCCTTGAAAACCTTGTCGGGCAACCCATCGCCGTCCAGATCGATGAAGGCCAGCACCTCCTCGCTCTCGGAAACGTTGAAGCCGGTCTTGCCGCCAAACGAAAACTGCTTCGTGGGCGAACACGGATTGAATCCGACGTACAGATGCCCCGAAATCGAGGAACTCAGGAAGCCGCCCAGGGCGCTCGCCTGGCCGCCGAAGAAGGCTGCTTCAAGACCGTCGTCCTGGACGGACCAGCCCGCCGCCGGTGCAAAGCCCGCATACGCCCCCCCGCCGTCGCGGAGATCGTCGTAGTATTCGAACTCGTGCCGGTTGAAGAAGTCGCCGTTGTCTCCGAACTGGGAGATGGACTTCAGCAGGCTCTTGCGGAACGCGCCCTCCCGGTACTCGAGTCGATAGCGTCGGATCAACTCCGCCCGGTAGCGAACCTCGATCCGAGCGAGGCGGTCGGCGGTGACGGTTTTGAAGCCCGGCCTGCAATCGATCAGGATGTCGGCGCGACTGGATTCGCGGGTGAACTCCACCGAGTACGGCCCGAGGTCGGGGCCGAAACCCGTGTAGCGAATGGTCTTGAGATAAAGCTGCCGCCCGGGGACGGTACCGGCCGTCAGTCCCGAGTTGAGGACGACCTCATACTCATAATCGATCCGGTTCGCGTTCGTGTCCTCGACCCGGCGCAGCGCCCATCGAAAGATGTTGCCGCCGTCCCCGGAAGCCAGCACCGCATCCGACGCCGGACCGTTGGTCTCCGGGTCGCCGCCGAAAAACCGGCGCGTGCCGTCCTTGTCGATGGTTTCCCACCAGTAGTTGGCGGGGCTGTTCCCGTGTCGGATGATCTTGCGGAACTGCCCTTCAATGCGGGTATGAAATTCCTTCTCGGCGGCCCGGCCCTGGAGCGCGCCGCGATGGGCGAGGGGCGCCAGTTGTTCGCCGTTGAGCAGATAGGTTTCGGTCTCCTTGGCCGGATCGTACCGGGGCACCCCCCAGCGGGTCTCGATGGCGATGTGATCCACGGGCATGTCCCAACCGAGACCCAACCAGCCGTTGCCGCCGCTGGAGTTGTATTGGATGGAAAGCTCCGGGTGCACTTTGTTCCGACCCGGCGGCACCTCGATCGGGTAGCTGACGCGGGCGTCACCGGAGTTGTTCACCTGGGGAGGCTGGATCAGATTGACCCCGGCCGCCGGATTGGCAACCGTGATGTCCTTCATGCTGGTCGGGTTGAGCGAGACCGGCGTCGGATGATCCGGCACCACCACCGTAGCGTTGATCATGTCCGTGAAATGGTCGGTGTAACTGACCACCACGCCCTTTTGCTTGTCCACCTTGACCCGCTCCAGCGGAATCCACGAGCCGGTCGTGTCGTCGAAATAAAAAGTGTATATCTCGTCCTCGGTCTGTCCCGGCAGGAGCTGCGCCGGGTCGTAGGGCAGGCTGACGGTAATGTTCCGGGCAAACCGGGCCCCATGGGGTGTGAAGCGGTAGCCGCCATAGGACCTGGTCACGTCGGTCATTTCCGGTTTCAGCGGCTGCAGGCTGGTGCTGCTCAGCGGCGTGATGCCGATCGTCATGCTCTGCCCCTCCGGCACGGCCCCCGTGCCGACCTCCAATTGGGCACCGGCATACGAAAGCGTCTTGCCCTGGTCCCAGCGCACCGTTTCCGAATAGGCTGCGGACTTCTGCGTACTGGAGCCCGGCTGCGGAGAGGCGAGATTATCCCCTCCAGCCACGGCGGAGAGACCGATGATGCAACAGGCGAACAGAAGACAGGGGAATAATCGGGAATACAACCGGCGTGCAGCGGACATGGCTTCCTCCGTTGTCAAGGCTGGCCTGTAGAAAACCCTGCGGGCAACGATCTATGGGATTTGCGCGCATGTTCTCCCACGAGGTTCCTCCTGGAGCGCGGACCCCATGAAGACGATCCGCCTCAGGAAGAGGTTACTCCTCCGAGGAAGCCTCCAACGACCACGCGGAGCGCCACCGTGGCGCGCCGCACCAGTCAGACGATTACACGCCGAATGCGCACAATCGCCGATCGGTGTTGCTTAGCTGAGAAGATCTACTGCCCCCTCC
>JAPKGY010000811.1 GCA_026647385.1 Phycisphaerae bacterium
TCAACTATCTCTCCGCCGCTGTTCTTGAGAATGAGATAGACGTCGTTGTTCAAATTACCGGGTGGGTTGCCGATGACGAGATACTCGCCGGATTGGAGGCCACTGCCATCGTGCACACGGCCGCTCGCCAGCACCACAGCGGAGTACCCAGGTGGGGGCGGGAACGATTCTTCAAAGCCAATGCCGACATGACCCGTAATCTGATCGAAGCCGCCCGCGCGAACGGCGTCAAGCACATCGTGCTCGTATCCAGCGACATGATTTACGGCCTGCCTCCGGGGCGGCCGCTCACCGAAGCCGACGAGCCCAATCCGATCGGTCCCTATGGCCGAAGCAAACTCGCCTCCGAGCTGATCTGCACCGACGCCCGCAAGGACGGCATCCAGGTCACGATTCTGCGACCCCGATTGATCATCGGCCCGGGCAGACTCGGCATTCTGCGAAAGCTCTTCGATCGCATCCGGACAGGCCAGTCGGTCCCCATACTCGGCCGCGGGCGACACCGATACCAGATGGTCTCGGTCGCGGACGTGGCGGCCGCCTGCGCCCTCGCTCTCCGGAAGCCCTGCAACGACACCTTCAATCTGGGATCAGCCGACCCGCCCTCGGTCCGCGACCTGCTGACCGACGTGATCCGCCGCGCCGGCTCGCCGTCCAGACTGCTGCCGCTGCCGTCTCGACTGGCCCGCATGACCCTTTGGTCGCTGCACGCCGTCCGCATGGCCCCGCTCGTACCGGAGCAATTCCGCATCGCCGACGTCGACTACGTTCTCGACACAACCCGGGCCGCCCGGGGCATCGGCTGGCGACCGCAGCTCTCCGACGCCGACATGCTCTGGAGCGCCTACCGCACCTACGTCGCTCATTGCGACGCGGCGAACGCATCAACGGATGGCGAATCCACGAACCCCCCGAAGCCGCGGGAGGCGTGACCCGCATTGCCCGGCCCGTACCCTTGCGTTATAGTACGCGCCGGAAAGGATAAAGAATTCAAGACCGCAGCCCGACGACTTCATCAATGCGATGCGCACACCGCACAACCGGATGACCTCGTTGCAGAGCCCGATGGAACATCCTGTCGAACTCGCCCCGCGTGCCGACGACGCATCCGCCGGTCGACTCTACATCCTGCGCTGCGTTTTTCTCCTCAGCCTGATCGTTGTGCTGACGCACGGGCTCTCGATCTTCGACGGCGTGGTGCTCGACGATTACTGGCACCAGAAGGGCCTCCGCGAACACGGCTGGTCGTTCTCCGAACTCATGCGGACGCTCGACATCACGCCGGCTGACTTCCAGGAGACCTGGTGGCAAACAAAGGACGTCCGCTTCCAGTACTTTCGGCCTTTCTTCATCATCTGCATGAAGATCGTGTACGTGATTCTCGGCCGCAACAATCCCGCATTCCTCCACGGTTTCAGCATCCTGCTGCACGGCGTATCGACCCTCATGGTCTGGTGGCTGTGCTGGAAGCTGACGCGGCACAAGGCCTGCAGCTTCATCGGCGGGCTGATGTTCGCGGTCTACCCGCACTCGATCATCACCGTCGCCTGGCCCTCCTCGCAAAACGTCGTCATCCAGATCACCCTGCTGCTGGCGATGGTGCTGAGCTACCTTCGCGCGTCCGGACTGACCGTCGGCCCGGAGAGCGGGTCGCCGCCAAGACCGGAGGATGCCCCCGCACCCCCGTGGAGACGGAGTTGGCTCATCCTCACCGCTCTGTTCTGGCTGCTGGCGATCTTCACGCGCGAAAACGCGGTGCTCTTCCCCGCCATCCTGTTGTCGTTCGAGGCCGTCTTCGGCGGACTTCGCCGGGCATGGGCACGGCGCAATTTCTATATCTTCTGCGGCCTGGCGGCCACCGCGTTTGCGATCTGCCGCGAGGCCATGCACGTCGCGCCGCTGCCCGAGGTCTATTGCCGCAGACCGGACGGCGACTGGGCCGAGTTCATTCCCTGGCTGCTCGCAAAGATCCTCCATTACTTCTGCGCCTCGATATGGCCTGCGCCGCTGACCATCGGCCCGACCGGCCGGTACCAGCCCTGGACCGACGTCCCCGCCGACTGCGCGCTGATGCTCGCCATCGTCGCCTTCCTCGGCGCGGTCTACGCACTCGCCACCCGCCGCACGCGCGGTGCCTGGATCTGGCCGCTCTGGATCCTTCTGTCCATCCTGCCCGGCGCCGCCGTGGTGGCTACTCCGCACTCGGGCTACATGTCCGGCGTGGGCTTCGCCGTGGGCATGGCTTTGGCCTGTGTCGCCGCCGCCACTCTGGCGTCGCGGCGGATTCGCCGTGTCACTTTCGCGCAACCAGGCTGCGGCCGATCTCCACAAAGGGGAAGATGTACAAAAATGAGACGTTAGAGAAGAATTTTTGTTGAACCTCGAAGTGC
>JAPKGY010000812.1 GCA_026647385.1 Phycisphaerae bacterium
GGTTCCCTCCGTATCGCCGTGCTGCCGTGGCTTTCCGCTTTGGCCGTCAGCGGAGTGATTCTTCACGCCGCGACGGAACTGCGAATCAGCCAGCCGCCCGTTGCGTGTTTTGATTCCCCGCTGAAGCTAGGCTCCTTCCTCGCCATGACCGTTCCTTTCGCAGCGTCGTATCTGGCGGTTCAGCCCTCCATTCCCGCCAGACTCTGGGCGACCGCCCTGGTGATCGGGAGTTTGATTGTTTGCGCCTCAGCATGGGCATGGCTGGGCATCGTGACAGGCATCGTCGCCGGGACAGCCACCCGGCCGACCCGGCGCTGGTTGGCCGCCACGCTTTTTATCGCAGCCGCCGCGGTGACCGCCGCGGTCCACGCCCGGCAAATGGCCGCCCTCATTTCCGATATCCAGTGGCGCGAGGATTCCGGGACCGACGTTCGCCAGCGCTATCTGGAATGGCAAGCCCTCGTCAATCTTCTGGAGGACCGAGGCGGCGCGGGGACCGGCAGCGGCTGCCTCAACGACCATCGAAGCGAGTATTACCGCCGTCTGCCCAAGAACAACACGATCGCCGCCTTCGACCAGAACGGATACCTGGCCGTCGCCGCCGAACTGGGCTTCCCCGGCCTGATCGCCCTCTGCTGGATTATGGTCGACTATCTGGCCAGAGGCCGACGACTTCGCGGCGATCCCGTCGGGCGGGCAGCCTCGGCAGGGATCGTCGGCGCCGCCGTCGCCAATCTGGCCTCGTCGCTCTTCTTCAACGGCATTCTGGTCGTATTCGTGGTCCTCCTGGCGGTCCTCGATCATCGTGAAAGGGCTATCGCAAATGCTACCGCCTGATCCATCCAAACCCAATTCCTTCCCGCAATCATGCGGCATGATCGAGCCGCGGACTTCAGGTCGCCACGGCGACTCGCCCGTGGCAACCCGAGCGGCCTTTCGGTTCGATCGGCACCTCGGGATCGCAAACGCTCATGTCGCTCGGGCGATCGGCATGGCGCTGGCGGCCATCGCCTGCCTCGGAGCGAGCGTCTCCCTCTCGGCCGCCCGTCACCGCGTATTGATCCCCGCCGACCAGCCCGTCGCGTTGACCGAGCCCATGCGAGTCGATGTCCTCAACGAGGCGGGCGATCGCGGCCTTCGCATCCCCGACGGAGTCGGGAGAGGTTGGTGCCGGGAGGCGGGCGGCTCCGCCGCGTACACATGCCATGTGCCCGCTGACGGTTCATACACGCTCTGGGCCTACTGTCTGTGGGGCGGTGTTTGCACCAACGCCGTGTACGCCCGGATCGACCGTGCCCCGGCCGTCATACTCGGCAACGATCCTTATTACGCCGCCTGGCACTGGGTCCGCGGCACTTCGTGGCCCCTGACGCGCGGGACGCATACAATCATTCTCTCGAACCACAGCGACGGGATCGCCATCCAGCGGCTTCTCTTGCTCAGCGATCCCGCCGACCGCCCCGACGACGGTCCCGCCTCCTACACCCTCTTCTACGACGGCTTCGACGGCTGCGATGGCGGCAATATCGAAGCCTGGACGCTTACGGATGATCGCTGGCAGGTCGTCCGGGCCCCGGGGCAGGTTGATCCCGCGCAGCGCGTGCTGGCCGGCGAGGCTTCGCCCGACGGCCCGCCGATCGTCGCCACCGTCGGGCAGGCCGATTGGGAGAACTACAGCCTCAATCTGCAAGTGCGCTCGACCGCCTCGGGCAGGATCGCCATCGGTCTCAACTACTCGAACTGGGACAACTGCGTCCTGGTGGAGTGGTGCTCGAGAAGTCCTGAATCCTCCTCGGCCAGGCTTCAAATCGTCCGTCGGACGGCCGGTCAATCCGTTTTGCTGACCGAAAGGGAAGGCTCCCTCGCGCCGAACCGCTGGCAAGAGGTGGATGTGACCGTCGATCGCAACCAACTCCGCGTTCGGCTCGACGCCGCGACCGTCGCTCGGGTGCCTTTCGCGGGTGTACTTGAAGGACCCATCGCGCTGGTGCTGGCGGAGGGCGCTTCCGCCGGTTTCGACAATCTCCACCTTCAACGGACCGCCTCCTCCGGTTTGTCCCCCGATCGGAACGTTACCCGCAAGACAGGAGCTGATTGTGCCGCATCGCGATGTAACCGATAGAACCGCAAACCTCCGGCGACGTCAGGCCTTGAGCGCAGCCGCCTTGAAAGAGTCCGACGAAACGAGCGCACAAGGGACAAGCACACAAAGAGCCGCGGGTCCCCGCGGCGACTCGCCTGCGGCGAGCTTCATCGCTCCTCGCCGTGGCGACCCGCGCGGCTGCTCGAATGAGGTGGCGAGCACTTCTCCTTGGCTGTGGGCTTCTCTGGCGATGGTCTTCCTGGCCGTCGGAATCACCGCTCATTGGGTCCGCAGCCATTCCACCGC
>JAPKGY010000813.1 GCA_026647385.1 Phycisphaerae bacterium
CCCTGTCTTCCGGTTCTTGAATCGCCTGTTTCACCGCGTCCTGTTCGGTATCCACTTTGCCTTTCAACTTTCCCCACAACTCGGCCTGTCGCGGTTCTTCCAGGGGTTGGCGGAGGGCAAGCTGTTGGGTACGCGCAATCCCAACCCCGATGCGCCGGAGAAGCGCATCTGGCTGCCGCCGCGCGTCTACTGTCCGGACACGTGGCAGAAGATGGAGTGGGTCGAGGTGGTGCCGGTCGGGCGCATCTACACGCACACCACGGTGCTTTACCCGGGCGCGCCTTTCCGGGCTTCCGTGCCGTGCCCGTTGATCTCGGTCGAGATCGAGGGCGTCTGTACCAAGCTGATGTCGTACCTGTCGCAGGGCAAGCCGGAGATCGGCATGCCCGTGCGGGCTGTGTTCAATACCGAGAACCCCACGCACACGATCCTGGACCTGAGTTGGGTCCCCGGGTGATGGGGTGCATGAGAAGCCCGGGGACCGTCCCCATTTCGCCGGGACAAAAGCCGGGCTTGGGCACGCGATTGCCCCGATACGTCCAAAGTCTGCCGCGCAATGGGGACGGTCCCCCTCTCCCGAGAGCGATGCCATGGTCCCAGCCTCCGAAACAGCGGAAACTCGGGCGAAGATGCTCGCCGCGAGGGCGCTGCCGGACCGGCCTTACCACGAACGCCTCGTCGATATTCCCAACCTCGCCCGGCTGATCAAGTCGCAGGCGGACGCCCGCGGCGACCAGACGTATCTGATCTACCGCGACGGCGACCAGCGCCGGGTCGTGACCTACCGCGACCTGTTCCGGCGAGCGAGCGGCGTCGCGCGATTCATGCGCGAACGGCTCGGCCTGGCGCCCGGCGACCGGGTCTCGACCGTCGCGTATAACCACGACGACACGGTCGTCATCTATTACGCCGCCTGGCTGGCCGGCGCCGTCGTCGTGCCCTGCAACATCGGGGACTCGGACGACCAGATCCTGTTCGTTCAGGCGAACTCGCAGTGCAAGGCGGTCTTTGTCATGCCCGATCTCGTCGAGCGATACGACGCCATCCGGCCTCGGTTGGCGTGCTGCCGACACTTCGTTCGGATCGGCGCGGAGTCCGCGGACGGCTACCTCGGGCTGTCAGCCGCGCTGGCGGACGAACGCGGGGAGTTCGGCGACCTCGACCTGGCGGACCACGACACCGAGGCGCTGATCGTCTACACCTCCGGCACGACGGGTGCGCCCAAGGGCGTGGTCCTGCAGCAATACCAGATCCTGGTCGACGTGTGGGCCATCGCCGGGTGGCACGGTTTCACGCCCGCCGACCGGGCGATGATCGTGCTGCCGATCCACCACGTCAACGGGCTGGTGGTCACGCTGGTGACGTCACTGTATTGCGGCGGCAGCGTGGTCCTCAACCGGAAGTTCAGCGCCCGGAGCTACTTCCGGACCGTGGCCGAGGAGGGTGCGACCTGGGGCAGCGTGGTGCCCACGATTCTGGCGGCGCTCTGCGAACGCGCCGACGACTTTTGCGACTGCGATCTCGGGCGGTTCCGGCGGCTGATCTGCGGCGCGGGGCCGCTCACCGTCGAGTGCGGCATGCGGTTCGAGGAGCAGTTCGGCCTGCGGATCATCCACGGCTACGGGTTGTCGGAAACCACCGCGTATAACTGCTTTCTGCCGGTCGATCTGCCCGAGGAGGAGCATCGGCGGTGGATGCGCGATTTCGGCTACCCGTCGATCGGCGCGGCCATCGCCTGCAACGAAATGGCGATCCACGACCCGCTGGGGCAGGAGGTGGCCGAGGGCGTCAAGGGCGAAATCGTCATCCGCGGCCATAACGTGATGAAGGGCTATTTCCAGCGGCCCGACGCCAACGCGGATACGTTCCGGTTCGGCTGGTTCCGCTCGGGCGACGAGGGCTTCTTCAGAACCGACGCGGGCGGACGGAAGTTCTTCTTCATCAGCGGCCGAATCAAGGAGCTGATCATCCGCGGCGGCATCAACTACTCGCCGTTGGAGATCGACGAGGTGCTCAATCGCATCCCCGGCGTGAAGGGCGGGATGGCCGTCGCCTTTGAAAACGATTATTACGGCGAGGAGGTCGGCGCGTACATCGTCCGCGGGGACGGCGCGGACCTGTCAGCCGAGGACGTCCTGAACGCCTGCGCGGCCCATCTGCCTTTCCCCAAGCGGCCCAAGGTCGTGGTCTTCGGCGCGGAGTTCCCGGTGACCGCGACCGGAAAATACCAGCGCAACAAGCTCAAGCCTCTTTTTGCCAGCTACCGGCACGTGCGGTTCCGCGAATTCCACGATCCGGGATCGGGCGGCAAGGCGTCGCGGACACGCCCTTGAATGCGTCCCACCGGCTCGGGCGGCGCGATGGCGCCGGGGATTTCGATCGAAGGA
>JAPKGY010000814.1 GCA_026647385.1 Phycisphaerae bacterium
GCTTGCATTTTCAAAAAAAGCTCTGTAGCTTGCCGCGTGATTTGCGATCCGCAGGATGCCAACCCCCATCTCTCTCAGCACATCCTGGAGCTCGGCCACGAACTCGTGGAAAGAGTCTCGCTTCTTGATAAGGTTCTCGTAGAAATGTCTTCCGGCCAATTCGCCGGCATCATAGAAGACACGATCCGCCGCCTCCACGCCGGACTGCCGGATGAGCACATCCCGAAGGGTAAACTGCATCAGGCGGTAGACGGCGACGTGCGTCGTAAACCCCAGGTTCGGTCGCCCGGTGTCGATCCTCCCGAGCATGGCCCATTCGAAGATCGGTTCCTTTCTCTCTTCCTTAAACATGAGCTGTTTCTCCTTCCGAGAGGTTCTCAAAGGGACGCGCACCGAAGGCGCCGCAGCGCTGTTCGATCAACGGTTCCGTTCATACCCCTGTTCGACCACCGGTTCCGACCGCACCTCGCCCGGACGCGTGACTGAATGCCTGGTGGCTATTGTACAGGGCATCGTCGTTGGTCTTTCCGATACAAGCCATCAGGACCCTAAGGAACGACGGCGGCTCGCGGCAACATATCCGCTCGGAATCTCGTAAGTTCTTGAATGGCATCGGCTTAAGGTTTGGATTCATGGCCACGGGCACAAGCCGCCTCCCGGATCCATTCGCGTTGACTGCGGATCGCGGAAAAGGCATCCACCCCGCTGCATGCGTGACCGTCGATTCTGGCGGCACCACAACGAAGCTCTCCTACCGGAAACGGCACTAGTTCCTTGTCCTCCCGGATCTCCATGGCCGGCGGGTCTCCGTGTCTCGTTGCGTCGCGGCTGTGCCGGGGCGCCAGGGTCGCTCGCCGGCGGGCGCGGAGGCCGCCGGCGGCGCGCCGTGCTCGGTGAACCACTCGTTGATCTTCCGAGTGTCGCGGGCAATGCAGCGATCCAGATAGCCGTCGCCTTTTAAGCCGGCCTGGACCAGCGCCTCCTGGTTGTCCAGCCAGGCGGTCAGCAACCCGCGAAGATCCCCCAGTTGCCGGGGGGTGGGCGGCTGTTGCCTGGCCGCTTCGACCGCCGCCTCGTAGGGCAGCACAAAATCCATGTACCGGGCGGCACATTCGAGGTACCGAACGTCGCGATCGAGCCGGCTGGCGTACGGCTCGGAGACCGTGGCCCTGGTTTCGCTGAGTCGCCTCGCCTGGTCACGCAGGAATTGGGCGGTGATCCGGTTCGGATAGCCGCGCAGCATGCCCGCGTGCGCGACGATTTTTCCCCTTCGCAGCGCATCTTCGATCTCGAAGGCGATATTCCGGGCGGTAAACCACGCCGGACCGTAGTACTCCTTCAAAACCTCATCGAGCAGCTTACCCCCGTCCTGGTACGGGTCGGTGGTCATCCGCATCTCGAGATACATGTACAGGTCGGTTCCCAGGTCGCGCCCCTGATACTCCCGGGTGATCCCGTCCGCGCCTTGTTCGGCGTACGCGCGCAGTGAAGCCAGCATCGATCGGTACATCGGCCAGGGCCCGTACCACCAGGCCATGTACTCCCGAAGCATGAAGTGTTCACCTGTGTTTGCCTTCTTCCACGGGATCAGCTTGCCGTGCAGCCATTCCCATTGCGAGCTGTTGCAGGCGGCGTCGGCCACCGTCTGCACGGGATCGCTGAAATAATGAGCCAGCACGGTGATCACGTTCGGCTCGACCCGCAGGCCGTCCAGGACCGGCGGCGTTTCGTTGTAGGCGTAGGCGTAGAAAGCCAGGTAACGTTCGGGGTACTTGCGAGCCACCTGCCGGGCCACCTCGTTGATGAACATCAGCAGTCGGGTGCTCAAATCTCCGTGCAGGGCCAGGCACGTTGCGCACTCGCAATAGCCGCTGCCGTCGTTGGGCGAGATGGAGGCGGCCTCCTGGGTAGGCCTTTCCTCGAACTCCCGCAGGTAGTGGCGCACGAACCGCTCGACAACCTCCGGATTGCTGATGCACGCCTGCTTCGGAATCCGTTTGCCGTTCACCTCGGCGAAAAACTCCGGGTGCTCCTCGAACAGGCTCGGGGGCAACACACGCGACCAGGCATGCCCGGTACCGACCCGCATGCTCGGCCCGGCGCCTGCGACCGCCTGGAAACGCCGATAATGGTCAGCCAACTCGCCTCTTTTGGGGATGGTGTTCGCGTCATACCAGGTTCGGCGAAGCACGAACGCCGGCGTCCAGATGCGTTCCTTGAAATCAACGCGCAGCGTCCTGCGACGTGGAATCTCCCACTGGATGGGGTCCGGCCCATACAGGTGGACGGCCAGAACGTCGTGGATGAAATCCGAGACGGCTCCGGCGTCGCCGCGCGCCGACGCACCCGCCAGATAGACCCGCCGCTTGTCGTGGGTCACGATCC
>JAPKGY010000815.1 GCA_026647385.1 Phycisphaerae bacterium
CCAGCGATAAGGACACAAATAGGCGAAACAAAGAGTGCAATCTGTGCACTGCTTTCTCCGGCAATAGCGAGACTCAGATTGATCTTGTTCTTCATTGCGCTACTGATGGCTACTGAGTGTTCAGCCACATTGCCAACGAGCGGCAATATAATGAGACCCATAAAAGCTGGCGGGATGTGTGCCGATTCAACAAGAGGCTCAATCTGGTGCACTAATATTTCTGACATATAGACAAGTCCGCCTGTTGCCAAAACCAGGATAGCAAGACTTTTTGCACATTCGCGCGGCTCTCTGGTCCCCGAATCGGTCAGATGGAGAACCCTGCAAGAGCCGCGATTCGACATTCGGGTTTCAACATTCATTCGTTCCGCCACGGCGGATCTTCGACCTTCGGCCTTCGGCCTTCGTCATTTCCGGCGCACCGCCGGTCCTAAGGCGGACCGCCTTTTTGTGGCCCTCAACCCAAAAGGAACCTTTCGGGAAAACATGCGCGCAAAACGCATCGATCTTTCACCGTAAGGCTCTAATCCGGCGGGCCTTGCCGGCCTCCTGCCCCCTCGACCGCCCGGCCGGCAGCCTTCTCCGGGCCGCGGGGCTGAAGTATCATACGCCCCCGGCGGGGCGGCTGGTCCGCGCTCGTCATCGAGCCGGTTGAAAGGTAACGCCATGATCTTTCCCAGCGACGCGGTTTGGACGTGTCAGTTTCCGATCTCCCTGGCGGTGGAAGGGGAGGAATGCTACGCCCGCATGGCTCGGGCGGGCATAGGCCGGGTGCTGTTCTGCGCGATGATCTACTCCCCGTATCGGCTGGTGCTGCCGCGATACCCGCGAAAAGGCATCTACAGTATGGAGGAGGGTAAGTACCATTACCTGCCGGAAACGCAACGCTACAAGGACTTGCCCGTGACTCCGACGCCGTCGGGCGATTGGGATGGCCGCGACCTGCTGGCGGAAATGGTCCGCGGGGCGCGCAAGGCCGGCGTCGCGCCCGGAGCCTGGGTCACCATCTTCGCCAACGGGCTCATCGCCAAGAGCCATCCGCGATGGGCGACCCGCAACCTCTACGATTCGGCCGACCGTCTCTTCCTCTGCTTCAATCATCCGGAGGTCCGCGAATTCTCGCTGCGCGTCTGCGGGGAAATCGCCGAACGTTACGACCTCGACGAGATCATGCTCGACAAGATCCCCCAGGCCCATCTGGAGATGGACGCCATCGCCGGGATTCGCATCGATCCCGTTCTTCGCATCCTCGGGTCTATCTGCTTCTGCGAGCACTGCCGCAAGACCGCCGCGGGCGCCGGCATCGACCTGGACGAATGCCGGCGGGAGGCCTTGCGGATCGCCGAGCAGTGTCTGGCCATCCCGCCTCACGTGACCAACGCCCTGAAAGGAGAGCTTCGCGGGGACGCCGAGGCCCCGCTGCTGCTGCTGGACAATCCGTGGCTCATGGATCTGCTGCGATGGCGTCACGCCTGTATCCGCGACTTCCTGGCCCAGGTCCGCCGGCGCATCGATCAGGTCCGCCGCGAAACCCGTCTGACGGTCGCGTTCGTTCCGCCCGTGCAGTCCGGCCATGATGCGATGCAGCCTCGCCCTTGGCTGGCCGTGCAGAGCTACGCAGCCTACCGCGAATCGGTACTGGACCGCATCCACAGCGTCATCCACTGGGGCGAGGACGAACTCGAATACGATACCCGTCGCGCGTTGACGGCCTTGGCAGGCAGCCGCGTGGCGCTGACCGTCCACCTGCGGGCGTATGGCCCGACGCGACCTCAGCAGCTCGTGCGCATGGCGGAGGCCGTTCATCGGGCCGGGGCCCGGGGGATGGCCTGTTTCTGTTACGACATCATGACCCACGATATGCTCGATGCCGTCGCGACGATCGCGGCTCGGTAGTCATCCGAGCCGAAAGCGATCCACGCCTGCGTCGGGCCAAACCGAACGGTGCAGGCGGCCCGTCGCATTCCGACCCAAGAATGCCACGGCGTGGACTTGTTGCCGCCCAAGGTTTCCCCCGGGAGGATCGGACAACTCCCGGCAATGAAGGAGCCGAAGAATGGATTCCCGATCAGGATCTGACGATGGAATGTGCCGCCGCCGCGACCTGCTGCGGTTCGGGGCCCTCGCGAGCGCGGGAGCTTCGTCAGCGGCATTGATTCCTTCGGGTTGCGCCGCCATGCCCCGGCCGGGGACCTCGCGAACGCCCGACCTCAAGCCGATCGATCTGGTGCGCGTCGGGTTTGTGGGGGTCGGCGCGCGCGGGAGCGGGTTGTGCCAGATCCTGATGGGCCTGGATCTCTTTGTCGCGCCGTGGGAGGCGGAGACAAATTCGGATTTCTTCTTTCCGCCCCGCCAATCGAGGCCCATGACTACGTACGGCGGT
>JAPKGY010000816.1 GCA_026647385.1 Phycisphaerae bacterium
TAGGGGTACCAGTCCCAGTTGCTGCCGGAGTCGCTGCGGGTATCGCGATAGTTGTAGTTGACCAGCCCGTCCGCGCCGGCCGAGCGGGCGTACTGCATCTGAGTGACGCTCTGGGCGAACGTGTTCAGGTACACCGCCTGCCCGACGACCATGTGCCGGTTATACCGCCACGTCATCTCCTTGTTGACCCAGTTGCGGTACCACGTCGGGTAGCTCGACTCGCTGTAGTAGGTCATGACGACGGCCGTGTCCAGGTACGCCAGCCGCTGCCACTCCTCCCAATTCTGGAAAAGCCGGTAGGCTTCGGAACTCGCGAAGGTGTAGGGCGCATTGCCCCAGGTGATCAGGGCGGCCGACAGTCGCACCGGCTGCTGAGGATTGGCCAAGGCGGGGATCTCCGCCCGGCATCGTCGGACCAGCTCGGTGATGCCGCGCCGGCGGAAATCGTTCCACTGGGTATCGCCCGTGGCCGGCGGTGTATCCGAGCGGCCGGTGATCCGCTGAAAACGCTCGAGCGACGAACCCTGGTACCACGTGCGGGCCGGGTAACCCGCGTCCGTCTGAACGTACCGGATCACGTCGAAGTGGATGCCGTCGATCGGGTAATTCGTCACCAGCTCCCGGACGATGCTGACGACGTATTCCTGCACGTCCGGCGAACCGGGGTCGAGGTAGTAGGCCGCCGGGTCGCCGAAGGCGACCGCCCCGGCCCCCGTGCTGGCTCGAGGAACTGTCAGGAACTCATCGTGGTCGGTCAGGAACGAGTTGCCCAGCGGCGGCCATACGTCGCACGCGCGGTAGGGGACCAGCCAGGCGTGGACTTGCAGCCCCTGGGCGTGGGCCCGCGTACACAGTTCCGCCAGCGGATCGATCCCGCCGATGATGTCGGTCGCCTTGGGGATGATCCTGGAGTTCCAGTAGGCGCCGTGGGCGCTCGAGCGATTGTCCTGGTA
Organism: Phycisphaerae bacterium; assembly: GCA_026647385.1. Taxonomy (GTDB): domain Bacteria; phylum Planctomycetota; class Phycisphaerae; order UBA1845; family PWPN01; genus JAPKGY01. The sequence goes on from JAPKGY010000816.1 coordinate 954, forward strand.
GCCCATGACTTCCATGAAGATGCCGTTATACCGCCCCTGCACCGCCCGATTCACCATGTCGTTGATGTCCGCCGTACTCTTGAACCCGACGCCCCAGATATCCGCCCAGAAGCCGCGCAGCTCGTCCGCCGACGCCGGACGCGCGACGGTCAGGACACCAGCCAGTGCGAGAACCAGCTGACTGTACGCGATCGTGCGAGCATAACGAGCCGCGGGCTTCCCTTGAGACACGACGCGGGCGACTGCCCGCACAAAGCCGCTTGGCGGCGAGTCGTGTGTCAAGGGCTTCAGCGCTCGTCGCCGTGGCGACCCGCGCGGCCTTTCGTTTCGGTCGGTGTCCCGGCATCCCGTATGGTCGTAGAGTCCCTTCCGTCCTCGCGATCGGGGTACACACCGGTGGATATGGTTCATTTCTCCGCGCAGACCCATCTGAACTGAACCCCCGCTCTTGTCTGCCCGCTTGAATTATAGCTTCATACACGTCCGGATTCCGCCCGAATCAGAATCCGCCGGCCCGCGAATACGTTCAGCCCCTCCCTGGCCACGTCCGGTATCGTTCCAAAGACGCGGGCGTCCACGCGCCGTAGCCGCCCGTGCGACTCTTGGATCGGCCACTCACCGTCGGATGGCGGCTACCCTCCGATGCAGGCGGGATTCCCCGACACGTTGGCGCCGGACACGCATCCTGCGTGGAGGGACACATCGTCCGCGTCGACCGCGTTATCGTTGTTCAGATCCGCGATGTCGCAGGTCGGATCGCCGGCCGGGTTTGCGATGCCCTGGCACCTCTGGAACAGGCCGAAGTCAGACTGGTCCACGTCGCTGTCGGCGTCGAAGTCGGCGGGTTGGCCGACCAGGAGCAACGCCGCGTTCGAGGTGGCGGTGCCGCCGTCGGCGGTGACCACGCAGCGGTAACTGGCTGCGTCGGCCGAATCACAGTTCGATACGGTGAGCGTATTGGTCGCACAGCCGGCATAGTGCCCGCCGCTGGCCAGGGCGATCTGGTTTTTCTGCCATTCATAGGTCAGCGTGCCCCCGCCGGTGGCGGCGACGCTCAAAGTGGTCGCGGCCCCCCGGGCGACCGTCCTGCTCGTCGGCTGCTGCGTGATCGTCGGACCGGACGGCACGCCGCATCCGGTCACCGTGACCGAGTCGAAACAGGCGGCCTTATTCAATCCGCTCCCGCCGGTGTGGCCGTCCAGCCAAAGGGTCATCAACGTGCCCGTGGCGGTGATCGTGCCGCTGAACGGGACCCACGTATTGCTCGTGGTGGTCTGGGCCGGACTGAGATCGAGGGCGGTCGCCCAGTCCGTGGACGCGCTGGGACTGCACTTGACCGCGCAGGTGGCCGACGCCGAGTTTGTCCGCATCCAGCCGGCGATCGTATAGACGGCCCCGCTGCTGGTCCCGGTTATGTCCTGG
>JAPKGY010000817.1 GCA_026647385.1 Phycisphaerae bacterium
ATTGCCCCCATTGTGCGACCTGCCAGGCATCAGCGATCCTTATCGACAACCCGCCGCCGCACTCCGACGCTTCACACCTGCTGCATCCAAAACTCGGTGGCGAGCCTCGTGCGGCAGGGCCCGGGTGGCATGGGTCGCCACGGCGACTCGCCGTGGCGAGCTAACTTGTGAGCCCGTGTTTTCCGCTGCCCCCACGGGTCAGCCCCGGGGTACCGGGCCTGACCCACGCCACCCTTTTTCGGGTACCCCCTTCTATTCCGGAACACTGACATTGGCCAGGATGTCCCGCAGAATCTGCTCCGAACTCACGGCGTGCCCGTCCTGCAGGTAGCTCTTGGTCATCACGCGATGGGCGCACACCGGCAGGAACAGACCTTTCAGGTCGTCGGGGGTCACATAGCCCCGACCGGCCAGCATGGCCCCCGCCTGGGCCGCACGGATAAACGAGATCGTCCCCCGGGGCGACACGCCCACCTCCAGCCGCTCGTTGTCCCGCGTCGATTCGACCAGGTCCAGCGCGTATTCCACCAGCCGATCCTCGATCCGTACGCCGGCCACCCGATCCTGGATCTCGATCAACTCCTCGCGGGTCATGACCGGTCCGATCGCATCCAGGGCCGTCCGGCTGGGCTCTTCCCGAACGATGCGCTGCTCGACCTCGCGCGAGGGATAACCGATCCGGATCCGCAGCGCGAAGCGATCGAGCTGGTTCTCCGGGAGGAAATAGGTCCCCTCGAACTCGAAGGGATTCTGGGTGGCGATCACCAGGAACGGTTGATCGAGTCGCATCGTCCGCCCGTCGACGCTGACCTGGGCCTCGTTCATCGCCTCGAGCAGAGCGGACTGGGTTCGCGGCGTCGTCCGGTTGATTTCGTCCGCCAGGATGATGTTGGCGAAAATGGGGCCGCGCTTGAACTCGAACGTACCCGTCTTCGTGTCGTAAACCGTCACCCCGATGATGTCCGACGGGAGCATGTCCGGGGTGAGCTGGAGACGATTGAACGACAGATCCAGGCTCCGGGCGAGCACCCGGGCGAGCACCGTCTTGCCGACCCCCGGCACGTCCTCGATCAGAAGATGCCCTCGGCTGATCAGCCCCACCAGTACCTGCGTCACCACCTCCGGCTTGCCCAGGAACACCCGATCGATGTTCCGCCGGAGTCGCATCAGCCTTTCCAACAGGGCACCGCCCGCCGTTTCAACGTCCATGGCCATGACGCGGAACCTCCGAGTTCCCCCCACCGTATTATCGCCCGCTCCGCCGTTGTTGCATTATACCCTCACCCGACCCGGGCCCGCGCCCCCCTGGCTGGGTCAAATCCCCAAAAAAAGGGTCATCAGCCCCGTGGAATCCGCTAAAATACAGAGGGACGGTCGCGGAGAGCTGTTCTGTATCGCCCACTGTGAACCCGTCCGATGGATAGAGCCTGATTTGCGCTGGAGGGATGCGAAGCCATGACCCCAATCCTTTTTCTGCTGGCGGGTACCTTGTTGGCCGCGGGCGGCGGCGATCTTGCGGCCGCCCAGGACAAGCCCACCTCACCCCCACCCGGCTGGGTGAAGGATGAGGTCAACCTCCGCGCCTCCGGCCAATCGCGCATTACCGGCGTCTATCACCCGGCCCACACACCCGTCGCCAAACGCGTCGATCGGTCGGCCGGCGCCAGGGTCCGCCGTCAGGCCATCCCCGCGCCGGCGGTCAAGAGACAGAATCGCACGCTGCCCGCCGCACCGTCGCAGGTGATCAGTTTCATCGTCGATTCGCCGCCGATCGACGGGTTCGTCCCCTGGGCCGCGTTCGTCGCCACCGATCAGAAGCTCGCCACGCTCGAACTCGACGCGATTCCCAGCACCGTGGTTGGCGGATCGGTCATTCACCCGCAACCGATGGAGAACGATTACGCCATCGGCCTGGTCGATACCGGAGCGAGCATCAGCATCATGGGCCACGCCGCCTCGGTCACTCTCGGGTTGGTGGCAGCCAACAAGATCACACCCTCCGACGTGGTCATCAGCGGCGTCACCGGCTCGGTGGTCGCCAAGGTCAGTCAGCCGATCGGCCTGTACATGGACGGCCTGGACGCGATCGACCCGAACACCATGCTGCTCGACACCACCGGCATGGCCGGCGAATACAACGTCTCGATCGCCGTGGGTCAGGCCCCGCCGCCCGGCCAGCCCGATCTGCCGACGGTGGCCGGCTCACCTCTGACCGTGTTCTACGCCATCATGGTCGACAATGCGCAACCGGTCACGCGCACCGTCAACGGCGTCGAGTACGAGAGCCCGCTCATCCGCTTCCTGCCGATCGACAGCCTGCTGATTCCCGAGTATCCGAACCTGATTCCGCTCGAGCTTCGGCCGCTCGGCGCC
>JAPKGY010000818.1 GCA_026647385.1 Phycisphaerae bacterium
CAGAATTTCGTGGAAGACGGCCGGATAGAGCACCTCCAGGCTATCTGAGGAGTGCGCATCTTGCTGAGCACTATTTCAATAAAAGTATAAGCATGGATAAGAATAACCAACCAGAGCCCGGGAACGCTCCAAATCGCACGAGACAATCGGACCGCTTCCTTCCATCCTCTTTTTGCGTCTTTTGCGCCTCTTCGCGGCCAATCACCCGACGTACGGAATCGTGAGCGGCCCTTCCGGCAGCACGCATACCGACAGCTTCCGCCCGCCGTTGCGGGCGGCGATCTCCGCCAGGGTGTCTTCGATTCGGCGGCATGCCTTCAGTTTGCACTGCACGAGCTGGTCGTCGGTCAGGCCGTCCGCGCGAACGTAGACTTCCGCTTTCTGCTGGACCCGCGCCTGGACCTGCACCTGCCATTGGTCCATGCACCCGAAGCCGGGGGACTCGATCCGCTTGAGTGCATCCGCCGGACTGACTGACTCCCGCCAGAGGCGACCGAAGTGTCCGTGCTCGGGGATGCCGTCCCAGCATTCGGAGGCAATGATGATGTGGCCTCCCTGCTTGACCACCTGGGCCGCCCCGGACATCCCCTTGACTGCCTGATAGAGGTTCAAGTCCAGCGGATAGCCGGAATTGCTGGTAATCACGACGTCGAACGGCTCCTCGACCGGCTGCATCGCGCACGACTTGACGAACTCGCAGCCGGCCGCGTGCGCCGCTTCCAGCGCCCCGGCGAACACGCCCGTGATCTGCTTGTCGCGGTTCATGGCGACGTTGAGCAGGAACGTCGGCCGGGTCATGGTGGCGGCCTGCAGCATCTCCTCCCAGATCGGATTGCCCCGCGTGATCCCCCACGTCGCCTTCGGGTGGCCGATCATCTTCGCCCCGTGGTTGTCGAGCACGCTTTCTGCCCCGGCGATCGAAGGGAGAACCCCCTTCGGCCCGCCGCTGAACCCCGCGAAAAAATGCGGCTCGATGAAGCCGGTCAGAATCCGGACGTCCGCCTCCATGAAGTGGCGGTTCACGCGGACATCGTGGTCGAACGTCGTCCGCCCGACGCCGACCAGATTGGCGTCGTCGTGCCCGTCGTGCTGGACGCACCGGTAGTTCGCCACGATCTGGGACCCAAGCATGGCTTTCAGTTCCGCCTCGGTTTGCGGGCGATGCGTGCCCAGGGCGTTCAATAGGGTGATATCCTGTCTGCGGATGCCGGCCGCCTCCAGTTCAGCCAGCAGCGGCGGCAGGATCCGATCGTTGGGCGTTGCCCGGGTGATGTCCGTATGAACGACAGCCGCCCGTTGCCCCGGCTTGACCCGCTCACACAACGGTGCGCTGCCGATCGGTTTCCGCAGCGCCGCCAGCAGGGCGCCTGGTTCGTCGGGCAATCCCGGCACGTACCTCGGCTCGATCACCACCGCGTCAGCCGGGACTTCCACATCGAGCTTGCCCTTCCCGTATGCCAGATGCACGGTCCGCGTACTCATCCGTTCGCTCCCGCCCGGACACCGGACGCCTTCGGCTTTCCCGGACAGCGCTCAACTGTACGCCGAATTGCCGTTCACGACAATCCACGCCCATAAAAAGACGAGAGCCGGAGCCCGATGTGCGGGTCCGGCCCTCGCTGTTCCCAGGGCAGGCAGGGCTTATTCGTATCTCCCTGCCTCCTTCCCGGCTTCTTCCCCCAACCTTCCTTTCCTCCTCCTGCTTCTATCCCCCACGAAACGAAAGCGGCGCCCGTCTGGACGACGATGCTCCGCAACGTCTCCACACTGAGCCAATCAAAACCGGCACAAAGCTGCGTGAGTCCCCGGTCTGCGCCAACGGCTACTTTTTGTGATCTGTCAGATCGAACACCTGAAAAGCGATCCGGAAAGCCAATACAAAAGAACTGCGTCAATCGGCTTCCCTGCCGCTGGCTCTCATTCGGCATACTACCACAAGCCGACGGGCGCGTCCAGCCCCTTGCTCAACATAATTCCACAAGTTGGGGTAAAAGTGTCCGACCCGCGCGATTGCGATCACCAGTAACTGCCAGTTATACTGTAATCGGGCGTCACCCCACCCCAAGGTGCGGAAGCGATCGCGTCGAGTCTTCAAACCAGGGATCTGCCTCATGGCCCCTCGCTTCCCCCACAGGGCTTCGCCTTGGGGGCGACCCCCTGACCTGGACCGTCTTTTTGTGGATCGAGCCCGAGGGAAAACCCTTCCGGAGGAGACACACAGATTCCGTAAACCCTTCGGCACAAGGCTCCGCGGGTCGATTCGCTTTCAGGGCTGCCTTTTGCACCTGAATGAGCTGGCGCGCGACTTCATGACCAAACGCCAAGGCCGCGACCATATCCGCTTCGCTGAGTTCGTGGGCTTCGCCCTCCAC
>JAPKGY010000819.1 GCA_026647385.1 Phycisphaerae bacterium
CTTGCCGACGTACCAGCACAGGCGCAGTTTGAGGGTCCTTTCCTGGCCGGGTTCGAGGCGCAGCGGCACGAAGAGGCTCGCCCCGGGCGAGGCCCGCCCGCGTTCATAAAGAGGCTTGTCGATGCAGGTTCCCGATTCGACGTCTTGCCATGCGATGGTGAGGGGGTCGAACCACCCGCCGCGGAACCAGCGATGATTGACCGTCGCTTGGGGATCGTCGACGGTGACGCTAAAGGAGCCTTCGTTCCAGGGGGCCTCTTCGGTGCCGCCTTCGTGCAGGATGAATCCCCGGGCTCGGGTGCGAATTGCTGGCTTGCCGTCCTTATCGACCTCCATGAAGTTCTTGGCGTTGAAGGAGAAGACGGCCTCGAGGGTCTGGTCGGAGGTATTGACCAGCCGGTACTCCAGGGCGGCGACGGGCAGACTGGCGGTGTCGGGATCGCCCGGTTCCATCGGGCTCCATCCGGTGATCTCGGCGCGGATCGGCATGGCGGGGTCCGTCAGCCGCACGGTGCCGAAGGGAAATCGAGCATCGAACGAGACCTCACGGAAACGCGGCAGGCCGTAGGTCTTGGTCCTGCCGCCGCCGTTGCCCGAGCCGGATGCCCCGAAGAGCCGCCAGGCTGGGACGGGGCCTTCGAGTACCCGGGCGACGTTGGGGGCGCCTTTGACGCAGATCGCGGCGAAAGAGCATGGCTCGTTGAAGACGTCGGGCCGGTTCCGGATCGACAGATGCGACAGGGTGCCCGTGCCCTCGAGGCAGATCATTCCGGCGCCGATTCCGCCCATCGGGAGGGCGACGCGGTTGAGGTATTCGCCGGTATAGGGGCCGTTGTAGGCTCGCCTGGGGGACGCCGCGGGTGCTGGTCCGCCTGCGCCAGGCGATGGGGCCTCCGCGCGGGCGCTCCCGGCTTGAAGCTCCATGCCGCCGGCGGCACCGATCGCCCCGGCTGTGGCGACGGATTTCTTGAGGAAGTCACGACGGGGCATCGATTGGCGGTCTGGTTGACGCGGGTCCATGGTCGCCTCCTTCGTCATGTGTGAACTGAAGCAGCCGGTCGGGTGGCTCCGCCCGCTGCGGTAATGATGCGTGGCATTGCACGGCAATCGCGGCGGTTTGTCAATTCCAAGGCTGCCGCACCGCTGCACGGATCGGGGGGGCGCACGGGTAAACCCATGGCCATAGTGGCACGGCCCGACCCGTCGCGGATAGAATGGTGCGGTTAGGTCGCTTTTTCTGGGAAGACACTGCAACGTAAGGGGTACTTGGCGCGTCTTACTCCATGCAGGAGGCGGCCCACGAGGTGCTCCAGCGGGGTCGGTTCCTGCCCAAGCCGTCACGTAAGCGAGGAATGAACATGGTCAGGTACACGTTTACCCGGGCCGGGTTGCTCGTGGGAGCCTCCGCTCTGCTGAGCCTGTGGGTTGCGGGGGCAGCCGTGGCCGCGGAACCGCCGTCGGACGAGTCGGGACCGGGCATCCGATTCACCCCGGGGATGGCCCGGGGATTCGCCGGAGTCTATGTGCGTCACGTGATCAAGGATCGCTACAGCCTGCCGGCGGACAAAGTGGAGGAGGCTCAGGAGAAAATCGCCCGGCGGCTCATGCAGATGGCCCACAAGGTCGACGAGCCGGGCGCCGACTTCATGGAGCATTTGCTGACCGAGCAGTTCAGCCGCGCCGCCGGCGGCGACGCGGCGTCGAGCCCGTGGTCCATACTCGGAAAGGACTTCGCCGATCGTATTCTGCCGATTCTGCCGGAGGTTCGCGAGATGGTCCGAGGTGTGGGCCAGGATATCCGTCCCATGCTTCCGATGAAGCAACAACTCAAAATGGGCGCGGACATGATGGGCTTCGAACTGGCCCTCAACGGTTTCGAGGAGACGATGCGGAAGTGGGTCAACGGCGAAATCACCGACTACGAGAATCCGTTCTCTTCTCAGCCCCCGACGAAGGACGAGAACGGCGAAACGCCGACGCTCAAGTTTGCCCGAGAGGCTGCGGAGAAAAAGGCCAATGCATCCCGGGCGGAGGACTGGGCCAAGTATCTCCAGGAATTCAAGGAGCTCTACGAGTTGGACGCCGCCCAGTCGGCCACCGCGGATTCGATTCTGCGGGAGTTCACGGATCGCGAAGCCACGCTGAAGTCCGATCAGGCCTGGCTCGATCGCATGTACCGGGGCCGCCTGTGGTTCAGACTCAGTTGGGGACTGCCGAATGCCTGGATGCACCCGGCCCGGGTCCTGGTCGAGGAGAACACGAACCGCGAGAAGCTTCGCTGGGATCAACTGGAGGAGGACTTCAAAGTTCGTTTGGACACCGTGTTAACGCTGAGTCAGCGGCGGGCCGCCGACGAGAAGGTCGCGACG
>JAPKGY010000082.1 GCA_026647385.1 Phycisphaerae bacterium
AGAAATTCTGGAAAAATTAGGAGAAAACGAAAAGGCATTCGTGCTGATAAGTCGCTCCTATAATGGCTGTCCTCCGCAAGGTCCTCATCCGCCGCGACCTGGGGAATCTTCGCTGATGGCACTGATGATGAGCGTTTCGGGTGTGCGCGGGGTGATCGGTGAGACCCTGACGCCCACGCTCGCCGCCGAACTCGGCTGCGCGTTCGGGACGATGCTGGGCGGGGGGACGGTGGTCATCGGGCGGGACACACGCCCGAGCGGGCCGATGATTCAGGCCGCCGTCGTGTCCGGGTTGCTGGCGACCGGGTGCGAACCGATCCTCCTGGAAGTCGCCTCGACGCCCGCGGTCGGACTCATGGTTCGTCGCCACCGGGCAGCCGGGGGAATCGTCATCACCGCGAGCCATAACCCGATCGCCTACAACGGGATCAAGTTCCTGACGGACGAGGGGCTGGCCCCGCCGCCGGAGCGAGCCCAGAGGCTGTACGACCTGCACGCACGGAAGGCGTTCAGGCTGGTTGATGCGCTGACGATTTGCCAGCCGGTGTGCGATGCGTCGGCGGCTGCGGTTCATGTCGAGGCCGCCCTCGGCATCGCCGCGCCGTCGAAGGTGGCCGCCCGCCGGTACCGAATCGTGCTGGACAGCATTAACGGGGCGGGCGGCGTGGAAGGGCGGATGCTGCTGGAGAAGCTCGGCTGTGCGGTCATCCCGGTCAACGCGGAGCCGACCGGCCGATTCGCCCATGCGCCGGAGCCGATCGCCGAGAATCTGACACAGCTTTGCGAGGAGGTCCGACGCCACCACGCCGACGCCGGATTCGCTCAGGACCCGGACGCGGATCGCCTCGCGATCGTCGACGAGCAGGGGCGATTCATCGGCGAGGAATACACGCTCGCCCTGGCTGCCAAGCACCTGTTCGGCGTGCTGCCCGGACCGACGGCGGCGAACCTGTCGACGTCGCGGATGATCGACGACTTGGCAGCCGCCGCGGGTGGGTCGTGCAAGGTTTATCGATCGGCGGTCGGCGAGGCGAACGTGGTGGCGGCCATGAAAGCGAATGGCTGCGTCTGGGGCGGCGAGGGCAACGGCGGAGTGATCGATACGCGCGTCGGGGTGATTCGCGACAGCCTGACCGCCATGGTCCTCGTGCTGCAACTGATGGGCTCGACCGGCAAGTCGATCAGCCAACTCGTGACCGAGATCCCGTCCTACACGATGATCAAGACCAAGTTCGAGTGCTCGAAAGAGCGCATCGCCCGGGTGTTGCAGGCCGTCAAGGACAAATACCGCGATTCGAAGATCAACGACGTCGACGGCGTCCGAGTCGACCTCCCCGACGGGTGGGCCCATATCCGCGGCTCGAACACCGAGCCGATCATTCGCATCATCGCCGAAGCCGTCACCCCCCAGCGAGCCGACGCGCTCGTCGCCGAGATGAAGGCCGTGATGGACGCGGTAGGATAGCGATGATCGCGGTTTCTCTCCCTGTTCTTGTCTTCGGGATCCTGTTCCTGATCGCGGTGGCTGCCGGTGTTGGATTGAATCTACTCCTGCGCGGACGGCGCATGCCGGCGTTTTGTGCATCTGTGACCTTATGCCCGATCGGCTTCTTTTCCATATGCTACCTGAGGGAAGGCTGTCTGGACGCGTTCATTTTGGTTGGTGTGATTGTGGTCGTTCTTCTAGCGGCACCAATCGAATTGCCGATATCCGCACTTTTTACGAGGTGGCATCGCCCATTACCAGCACTTGGGCATTGTCGGTATTGCAGTTACAACCTCCGAGGCCTTCCCAAGCCGCGCTGCCCTGAATGCGGAATGGAGTTCGATGCCACGGTCTGGGCAACGCATGCCGATCATTCGAAGGGTTCGCAAGATATGTTGGAATAATCGCCAGTCTCGCTTGATTACCCTGTACCAACCGGCAAGGGAAGCTGAACAAGAACTCGATTCCAACGAGGTTCAATCTCGGCACATGCATCCATAGCCGAGGCGTTCTCCCCATCGGCTGAAGAACGTGCTTTTGAAAAAGGGGACATTCTACTTTTAAGGCCAGAAAAGTAGAATGTCCCCTTTTTCCAGATGCGTTCATTCGGATTGTGCCCTGCCGATCAGCGAGGACGCTTGAGCGAGCACCCGGTCCCGGGAGGACTCAGGCTCACCTCGGACGTCCATAACCGAAACATGTTCGCCCAACGGCCGCCAGACGCGCGGATCGGTGGCGACATAGATAGCCAGCGTCGGCGTGCCCGTGGCGGCGGCGACGTGGGTCATGCCGCCGTCGTTTCCGATGTAGAGCTTCGCGTCGGCGGTCCGGACTGCTGCTGCTGCCAAATCGTCCTCGGCAATGAGTTCTTCGCCCGCGTCGGCGGTGCGTTGGGCGACGGCTGCGAATCCATCATCATCGGGTTCACGTTCGGCGGATCCGAGCATCCAGGCGATCCGCATTGCATTGGCTGAAAAAGGAGACATTCTGCTTTTCTTCAGAAAAGTAGAATGTCCCCTTTGTTGCCCCAGAAAAGTAGAATGTTCCCTTTTTTGTTCGAGCATCCGGGCGATTTGCGTTGCGTCGCGAGCGAGGCCGTCCGCCAGGTTCAGGAATTCCTCGACGGGCCAGCGTTTTTGTCGGCCACCGCTGCCGGGATGGATGATGATGATCGGCCGGGCGTTGGGGCCCGACGAGCAACGAACTTGGGGCGGGATGGGTTGACCGATGGGCAGGCCCTGGCTGCGAAGATCGGCGGCCCACTGGTCGGTGATGTGGAGGCCGTGCGCGAGCGTGGCGGGCGTCGGGCGGGGATCGACGGAAAGTACCTGGCCGGAGGTGGTGGTCACGAGGCGGTTGTGGACCGACTCGTCAAGTCGGCCGAGGAAGTTGAGGATTACGGTCGCTTGTCCCAGCAAATGGCTCAGCCGGCTGTCGAGCGGCGTTTCGGGTGCGAAAAGCGTGTGCAGGCCGACGGATTCGGGCGTATGGCAGGTCTCGACGATGCTTCTGCCGGCGGCCCAGCGTGCGGAGGCGGCGGAGGCGATGACGGCGAGTCGCGACCGGCCGAGGTGTTCGCGTACCGCGCCCGCGACGGAGAGTGTGAGCAGGAAATCGCCGATCGCGCCGTGATGGAGCAGCAGAAGCATGGCGACGGAAGATTCTAAAGCGGCCTTGGGCCGCAACCAAGCCCACGGCACGAGGTTCCAGCCCGTCTCCCTAGGGGCAAGAGGCCCGTGGCACGGTATGCGCGCAAAAAGCACACCGGTAGCGCCGTATGGTTCTAATCGATCCACCCGCCGCCGAGGACGACGTCGTCGGCGTAGAAGACGGCGGCCTGGCCTGGGGTGATGGCCTGCTGAGGCTCGTCGAAGCGGACGCGGACCCGGTCGGGTGCGAGCGGTTCGACGGCGGCGGACGCAGCGGGGTGGGCGTAGCGGATCTTGACCTTCGCGCGAAGCGGTGAAGTCGGCGGATCGACCAGCCATTGCGTCTGCGAAGTTTCGAGGGTATCGCGAGCGAGCTCGGTTCTGGGTCCGACGACGACCGTGTTGGAGGCTGCGTCGATGCGTACGACGTAGACGGGTGATCCGGCGGCCACGCCCGTACCGCGACGCTGGCCGATGGTGAAATGAGCGATGCCCTCGTGCCGGCCGACCTGCTTCCCGGCGGTATCCAGGATGATACCGGGAGTAAAACCTTCCGGATGCCGCTCGCGGACGATCCGGGCGTAGTCGCGGTCCGGGGCGAAGCAGATGTCCTGCGACTCCGGCTTATCGCTGACGATCAGGCCCAGTCTCCGGGCATGCTCGCGGACCTCGGCCTTGGTGAGTTCGCCCAGCGGGAAGATCGTTTGCGGCAGAATGTCCCGGCCTATGCCGAAGAGCACATAGGATTGGTCCTTGGCGGGGTCGATCGCCCGACGGAGGCTCCAGGTATCGCCGTCGCGACCGACGCGAGCGTAGTGGCCGGTGGCGATATAGTCGGCGCCCGCGGCCCGGCCATACTCGACGAGTCGGCCGAACTTGAGGTCCCGGTTGCACCGCACGCACGGATTGGGCGTTCGGCCGCGGAGGTACTCGTCGGCGAAGTAGTCGATGAGCCCGTTGAACTGCCGCTGGAAGTTGAGGGCGTAGAACGGGATGCCGAGCCTGTAGGCGACGGTTCGCGCGTCGGCGGCGTCGATCGGGCTGCAACAGCCGAGGTGGCGATCCTTGCGGGGCGCAGCCGCACCGCTCTGAGGTTGTGGTGGAGGCGGAGCGGCCGTCGGCGCGCCGGGGTCGTCCTCCGTGGCGCCCGTACACATGTACAGGCCCGTCACGTCGTAGCCGCGCTCCAACAGCAACGCGGCGGCGACGCTGGAATCGACTCCACCGCTCATGGCCACGACGACCGTGGAACGTCCCGCACTCACGACAGACCTCACGGGCTCCGGGTTGCGGCCCGACCCATGCCACGCGAACCGCTTATCCGTGCCTTCTCACCGTTTCGCCGCGCCGCGTTTCTTCCGACGCACCGTCTGATTGTAGCTCTGGGTTCGCGGGCCGTCATCCGTGGGCCGCTGGGGTCAGCAGTCGGGTTCCGCGGTGGCGTCATCGGCGGCGCAGGAGTATCGTATCCGCGTCTGATTTGCACATAAGGAACGAGGGTACCGCCATGATCCGTTTTATTGGGAAAACTCGGTGCTGTCCGGTTCGGATGCTTTGCGCGTTCAGCACGCTGGGCCTGTGGGCAACGGTCGCACCCGCGGAGCCGGCCTGGATCACCACGGCTGACAAGCAGTGTCCGCTGATGCGCAGGGAATTCACGCTCCCAGCCGCGCCGACGAAGGGAATTGTGCGCATCGTCGGGCTGGGGCATTTCCATCTGCTCGTCAACGGCAAAGCCGCGGGCGATGCCGTCATCCATCAGCCGTGGTCGCAGTATGACAAGACCCTCTACTTCGAGGAGATCGACATCACCCCGCAGCTTCGCGAGGGGCGAAACGCGATGGGCGTCATGCTTGGGAATTCGTTCTGGTACAGCCCGACTGCCCCTAAAGGGCGTTACCAGAAAGAGCACGTGGAGACGGATTTCGGCACGCCGTTTCTGCTGCGGCTGGACGCGGAAATCCAGACCGGCGATGGACGGCAGACGCGGCTCGTGTCGGACGGAACGTGGAAAACGACCGCAAGCCCGGTCACGTTCAGCCACATCTATGGCGGCGAGGACTACGACGCGCGGCTGGAGCAACCGGGCTGGGATCAGCCGGGGTTCGACGATCGCGCGTGGGCGGCGGTCGTGCCTGCCAAGCCTCCGGCTGCGAAGGTCGTCAAGCAGACCTGGCCCGGCCTTCGTGCGAAGGAAGTCTTCGCAATGAAGGACGTTGTGTCGGCCGGCGACGGCGTGTACCACGTCTTCTTCGGCCAGAACGCATCCGGCATTCTGCGGTTCACCGTCGAGGGCCAGGCAGGGCAATTCTTCACCGTCCAGCCGTCGGAGTATCGAGCGGAGAACGGCGCGTTCATGAAGCCGCGGTGGGGCGAGCCGGTGTTGTTCCGCTATACGCTCCGCGGCGGTGGGCCGGAAACGCACCAGTGGCTCTTCCACTACAACGGCTTCCAGGGCGTTGAACTGACCGGGGCGGTGCCGGTCGGCCAGCCCAATCCAGGCGGGCTGCCGGTCATTTCGCGGATGGAACTCGTACACGTGCGGACCGATCTGCCCGAAGTCGGCCAGTTCGCCTCGTCCAGTACCCTGTACAACGATATCCAGCAACTGATCGACTGGGCCGTCCGTTCGAACATGACCTATGTCATGACCGACTGCCCACATCGCGAGAAGCTGGGCTGGCTCGAATGTGCCCACCTTCTCGGTCCGACTTTCTGCTACCGATACGACGGGCGCGAGTGGTTCGCCAAGATCGCCCGCGACATCCGCGATGCCCAGGAGCCGTCCGGACGCATCCTGACGGTGGCCCCGTCGTATCCGGGGGCGCGGTTCCCGAAGGATTTCTATTGGACGGTCGAGTGGGGGGCCGCCGGCGCCTTGGTGCCGTGGAATCACTACGTCTGGTACGGCGATCCGAGCATTCTCCGCGACAGTTACGAGTGCATGCGCCGATTCGTCGACTACGTCGCGTCGGAATCGAAGGATGGCATCGCCCCCCGCGGCCTGGGCGACTGGTACGACTACGGCCACGGCAAGCCGCCCGGCCCGAGCCGGTTCACGCCCACGGATCTGACCGCGACCGCCGTGCAGGTCATGTGCATCGATGCGGTCGTGAATGCCGCCGAGGTCCTCGGGCGACCGGATGACGTCCATCGCTATCGGGAACTGCGTGAGAAGACGGCCGGCGGTTTCCTGAAGAAGTTCTACGATCCTCAGCGTAAGAGCTTCACCCATACCGACTCGTGCCAGTGCGCCCATACGATCGCCCTGGCGGGTGGGCTCGTGCCCGAAGAGGACAGGCAGGCCGTGCTCGACGCGGTCATTGCCGATCTGGAGAAACGCGGCTGGCAGCAGACGCCCGGCGACGTAGGCCACGTTTTCTTCATCCGGGCGTTGGCTCAGGCCGGTCGATCCGACGTGCTCCACAAGGTGTACTCGCGCGACGGCCTGGGCAGCTACGGGGGAATCCTGAGGAAGGGTATGACCGCCATGCCCGAGACGTGGGATGCGATGAACAACGGCTATCAATCGCTGAATCACTGCATGCTCGGCCACGTGATGGAGTGGTTTTACGGATACGTCGGCGGCATCCGCCAACAAGCGGGCAACGTCGGGTGGAAAAAGGTTCTGATCGCGCCCGAACCCGGCCCGCTCGATCGCGCGGAATGCTCGTTCGACAGCCCGGCCGGCCGAATCACCAGCAAATGGACCGTCGCCGGCGGGCGATTCCGCCTCGACGCCGAGGTGCCCGAAGGCGTCTCCGCCCGCCTCGTCTGCCCAGGAGGGCCCCAAAAGGACGTCCAAGCCGGCTCGCACGTGCTGGAATGCGCGTATCCGGGAGGGAGGGAATGAGGGCCGAGCTGGCGACCCCCAGCACCGTTGCGACGACCTGGTTGCGATTCTTCTGGTCCGGAAGGAAGGGCTACGATGTGCGTATCAGGGCCTTAAGTCGCCACGGGTGTGCGATTTGCGCGCATGTTGCAGCACGCGCAGCTCGCCCGTGAGGACGCGGGCTGGAAGCCCTCGCCACAGGGCAGCGGGTCACTGGGTGCAGTTCGGGTCGACCGGGTTCCCCTCTCCGCTGTAGCAGCGCTGGAGCCCGCCGAAGTCGTCTTGGTCCACATCGCCGTCCTGGTCGAGGTCGGCCGCGATATGGCCGCTGACGTCCGGGGTCAGAATGCAGCCCGGGTGGGGTTCGGGAAGGCTGGCCGGGTTATAGGGAACCGCCGGGCCCGACGCACAGGCCGCAAGCATCTCCAAGTCGGTTGCATCCACGTCAAAGTCGTCGTCGAGATCGGATGCGACCTTGTGCAGGAATGACGCACCGGTCACGACGAGGCTCGCCGTGGATGCGTCAGAGTAGGTCGCCGTCGCCGTCAATCGCTGGCGCCGCCCGCTCGTCGAAACAAGCGGAGCAACGGGCGTACAGACATAGCTCTTGACGTCGGATACGGAGTCGCCGGAAGGCAGCGCGAGAGAATCGATCGCGGAACAACGGATTTCGCGGACCTTCTGTACGGCGGGAAGCAGGATCGCGGCTTGCCACTCGTTGTCGGTGTCCGCCGGGCAGGCTGCGTTGGCGTCCGCGAAGGTGAAGGTTGCACCGTTGGGCGCGCGCACAACGGCCAACGACGCGCCCGATGAGTCGAACAGCTCGACGTCGCACTCCGTGGAACCGACGGCGGAGCAATCGAAGGCAAACGAGCCTTGTCCCGAGACCTCGTCGTGCGTCTTGATCAGGCGGGCAACCTCCTGGTCCTCGTCGTCGAAGGCTTTCATGATGATGACGTGCCCGCGGCAGCAACTGCCCCGCCAAGTCAAGCCCAGCGAGCCGGGCGCGGCCGTCTGGCCGACGGCGACGCTGACGTCCTGCTGGGTCGCCGTGGTTCTTGCCTCCAGCCAACGGTCCGGCGGAGGATAGGCTCCCTCAGGGAGTCGCTCGGTCAGCAGCGAATCGAGATGTTCCGCGAAGCACTCGGCGCCGAAGGCTCCGATGGTGCTCTCGGTCAGCGCGAAACTACTGACCCCCGACCCGGTGATATCCAGCGAGACGACCGGGCCAGGCGGCGGCGAGCCGGCCGGTGGGCGGGGCGTCAATCGCACCTCGGTGATGTTGCTGCGCGGCGACCAGATCAGGCCTGTGACGGTGCTTGACGCGCCACGCAGCAGGACGCGGTGCACCGGTGTGCGAACAGACGCGGCAATGCTGATGTCTTCAAAGTTGACCTTGTACGTCAGGCCTGGCGGAGCGAGCGGATTCGCGGTCACAACCTCGCCGTCAAACTCGAGCGAAGAGCCGGTCACGTTGCCCTGATCGACAATCGCGCCGCTGACATCGACGAGCGCCCAGTCGACCGACTCCGCGCCGATGGACGAGAAGTCGCAGGTATGGTGCAGCGACAAGCCGTCGGCGGAACCGCTGACGCGGTGGTTGCCGTAAATGAGTCCATCCCATCCCCTCGGACGGATGCGGATCGTGCGGCTGGTCGAGCCGGACTCCAGAAGAGGGGTGAGATCCAGGGTCGACGATCCGCCCCAGTAGCTGTCGAGCACGAGCGAAACACCGTCCTCGCCGCTGGAGCCGAGGTTGTGGACCGGAAGTCGTCGGCCGAGGGCCGGGCCGATCT
>JAPKGY010000820.1 GCA_026647385.1 Phycisphaerae bacterium
GCCCAGATCCTTCGTGGCACCCAACGCCGCGGTCGCGCTGGCCAGCGTCGCGAGCAGCACGATTCCAAAACCCGTTCCCCACGACCCTGTCGGTTTCATACTGTTATCCTTTCGAATGATCGTTAAGCGGTTCGGTGTCGTTCGGATCATAACCGACCGGACGTCATCAGGACAGCGCGCGATCGCAAGCTGCTCGGCCCGTAAATGGCACGGCTCGCAATAGGGCGTAACTCGCCAGCCGCGGGCAAAACGGGGACAGACACCGCCTCGGAACGATACGCGAGGGGGTAGGGTTTGGTTGAGAACAAAGAACTTGCCGTCGCCGGAGATCCTGCACGGGCGGAGCCAGTCCCCATTTTTCCCCCCAACGCGCGCACCGCGCGGGCGGCCGGCGAGTTACGCCCCTCGCAATAAGGTCTCGGGCAGGGAAAGAGGTTCACACAAGCACGCTTTGCAGTTAATATGAGCGGATCAACCCGTGGTCCTCACCGTGCTCGGGAACGAAGCGGCTCATGTCCGGGAGGTTCAAAGTGACTGGCTCGATCGATCGCCGCGATTTGCTGAAAGGCGCAGCCACGATGGCCGGCGCGTGGGCCTTGGGGGGAACAAAGGCCACGGCGCAGAGCACGCAACCCGCAAGCCGGACGACCGACGAAGTCGGTGTAACGTCATATGCCTTCGGTTTGCGGACATGGGTGCGCGTGGAAGGCCGGGTCTTCACCTGCTACCGGGCGGAGGCCACACAGAAGTATCCGTACTTCTACCCGGTCATCGGCCCGGGCTCGGGCCTACCCCTGACGGATGAAACCGCCCTGCCCTGGCCTCACCATCGGTCGCTGTTCCTCGGCTGCGACCGGGTCAACGGCGGCAACTACTGGCAGGCGTCGCTCGCGGAAGGCCGGATCGCCTCGCGCGGTCCGACGGTCGAAGAATCCGGGAACGACCGGGCCGTCATCGTCGACCATTGCAATTGGCACAAGCCGGGCCAGCCCCCGATCATGGAGGACGCCCGGCGGTTCACGATCACCGCGCCGACCCCGCACCGCCGGATCATCGACGCGGACATCACACTGACAGGTAAGGTCGACATTCACATCGCCAAGACGAATCACTCGTTTTTCTCGCTGCGGGCGGCCCGGGAGCTGGCCCCCCTGGGCGGAGGCACTCTCGTCAACGCCGAGGGTCAGACCGGCGAGCAACAAACCTTCGGGCAGGTCTCGCGCTGGTGCGGTTATTGCGGAACGCGACTCGGAGTCACCGAATCGATCGTGCTGATGGATCATCCGGGCAATCCGTTCCCGCGGAGCCCGTGGTTCACGCGCGACTACGGGTTCATTTCGCCCACACCGTTCTTCTGGCTGGACGAACGAGGCTGGCGTCTGCCCGCCGGTCAGTCCATTCGCGTGCGTTATCGCGTCGTGGCCTCGAAGGGAAAGATCGTCGCGGATGAAATGAATCGGCTCCACGCGGAGTGGAGCGAAACCGCGGTCCCGCGGTAACGGAACGCCCGTCCGCGCTTCGAGCACAATTCCGAGCCGAGTTTTGTGAACCCGGTGATTCCGAGCCGAGTTTTGCGAACCCGGTGATTCCGAGCCGGGTTCTGTGAACCCGGTGATTCCGAGGCGGGTTCTGTGAACCCGGTGAACCGGGCTCCCGCGGAACGCCCGCGAGTCCTCCGATCGTGCGGAGCAAACCGGATGGTCAGCGGGCCAAACGATCGCTCTCATCGAGGGCAGACCGAACAGGCCGACTTGGTTCCGTCGGCCGGGGAGTTTATGATTCACGTGGCAGAACCGCGGGATCTTCGGGTCGAACAGAAGCCTGGAACGGTGTGCGAGAAGCCCGGGGACTGTCCCCTTCATTCGGGCACACACCCGCTGAGAACGGCGAGACCCCGCGGCTGCACGGCCCCTGGGGGACGGGAATGCGCCGATGGCAAGGCAAATTGATGTTCAGCCGGAAAGCGATATCGCCTGAACGGCTGTCGGTTGTGCGGGTCGCGCCGGGGTATTCGCGTATCGCCCGATCGAGCCTGTTGGCGGTCGCTGCCCTTCTGCTCGCGGCCAGACCCTGCCCCGCGGCCGAAGCCCCCAAACGCATTTTGATCCTGAATTCCTATCACGAGACGTATCCCTGGACGGATTCCCAGGTGCGCGGCATCTGCGAGGTGCTGGAGGCCGGCCTGGAGCACTACGAACTGAACATCGAGTACCTCGACTCGAAGCGGATCCTTCGCACCGACTACGTCGACCTGCTGATCGACATGTTTCGACTGAAATACGCCGGCGTCTTCCTCGACGTCATCATCAGCACGGACGACGACGCCCTCACGTTCCTGCTCAAGAATCGCAACATCATCTTCGGGCC
>JAPKGY010000821.1 GCA_026647385.1 Phycisphaerae bacterium
CGGGCACAAGACCACGATCTACGAGGCCGATCGTGTCTCGGCGGGCGGCGACACGCTGTTCATCGTCGAGGGGCCGTTCGATGCGCTGATGCTCGGATGGGCGAAGCCCGGGTTGAACGCCTATTCGAGCATCCGGGTGTTCCTGTCGGCCTTCCTGCCCCGACGGAAGTTCGAGTTTACGACCGCGACGAACGGTTCCAACCGGGCGATCGTGCCCATCGGTATGTACGAACGGGTCATGCCTATGGACATTCAGCCGACATACCTGGTCCGGAGCCTGATGGCCCGGGACGTGGAGCGGGCCGAGCAACTCGGCGCTCTGGAACTGGAGGAGGAGGACCTCGCGTTGTGCAGTTTTGTCTGTCCCGGCAAGGGTGACTACGGCGCGATCCTCCGGGAGATCCTGGACATCCTGGAGAAGGAAGGCTGATGCGTCTGCTTCGCAACATGATGGATCGCATGGAACGGCTGTTCGAGCGCGGCGGGCCGCTGGAGAAGCTTTATCCGCTGTACGAGGCGGCGGACACGTTCCTCTACACGCCCGACCGGGTGACGAGCGGCCCCCCGCACGTACGCGACGGGCTCGACCTCAAGCGGATGATGACCATCGTGGTCGTCGCGCTGGTCCCGTGCATCCTGATGGCGATGTACAACACCGGCTATCAGGCGAACCTGGTCTTGGAGCAGGGCAAGTTTCAGGCGGAGGGCTGGCGGACCGACGTGATCGACGCCCTGGGGATCGGTTTCTCGCCGCAAAGCCTGTTCGCCTGTTTCGTGCACGGGGCGTTGTATTTCATACCGGTCTTGCTCGTGACGTACGCCTCGGGCGGAGCAATCGAGGTGCTGTTCGCGGTCGTCCGCAGGCACGAGGTCAACGAGGGCTTCTTCGTGACCGGTATGCTGCTGCCGCTGATCGTGCCGCCGGCGATTCCGCTCTGGCAGGTGGCGGTGGCGACGATGTTCGCCGTGGTGTTCGGCAAGGAGGTGTTCGGCGGAACCGGCATGAACATCTTCAATCCGGCGCTGGTCGCCCGGGCGTTCCTGTTCTTTGCTTATCCCGCCCAGATATCCGGTGACGCGGTCTGGGTGGCGGTCGACGGCTACAGCAGCCCGACGATGCTCGCCCTGGCCAAGGGCATGCAGGCAGGCTCCAGCGGCGGGGTGCAGGCCCTGGTCGGTAGCGGGCATTCGTGGTGGGACTGCTTCCTGGGCTTCATCCCCGGATCGATGGGCGAGACTTCCGCGCTGGCGTGCCTGATCGGCGCGGTGATCCTGCTCGCCACCCAGGTCGGATCGTGGCGGGTGATGCTGGGCGTGGTCCTCGGCAGCCTGGGGATGTCGCTCCTGTTCAATGCCTTGGCCGGCCACGTCAAGAACCCGTTCTTCGACGTTCCCTTCCACTGGCACGTGGTGCTCGGGGGATGGGCGTTTGGAACGGTGTTCATGGCCACCGATCCGGTGTCGTCGGCGTTCACCGAGGTGGGCAAGTTCGTTTACGGCCTGGCGATCGGGATGCTCGTGATCCTCATCCGGGTGGTGAATCCCGCCTACCCCGAGGCCATGATGCTCGCGATCCTGTTCATGAACATGTTCGCGCCGTTGATCGACCACTTCGTTTTGCAGGCGAACGTGAAGAGAAGGTTGGCTCGAAATGCAGCAGTATAAAGTTTCATACATCGTGTTGTTCTCGACGGCCGTCTGCATCATCTGTTCGCTGCTGGTGTCCGGGGCCGCGGTTTTGCTGGAGGATCGTCAGGCGGAGAACATTCTGCTGGACCGCCAGAAGAACGTATTGAAGACGGCCGGCCTCGCGGGCCCGCGCGAAGCGCTTGGCCGGGAGCGGGTCAAGCAACTCTTCGACGAGAACATCAGGCCGGTCGTGATCGAATTGGGGAGCGGCCAGGAGACCGACATCGATCCCGCCACGTTCGATCAGCAGGCGGCCGCCAAGGACCCCGCCACCAGCACTCCGGCACCCCCCAACGACTGCGGCGTGGCTCGCCTGCCGAACCATGCCCTCGTCTACAAGGTGATGCGGGACGGAAGGCTGGACGCCTTGATCCTCCCGATCGAGGGCAAGGGGCTCTGGTCGACGCTGTACGGGTATCTCGCGCTGAAATCGGATGGCAACACGATCGGCGGCATCAGCTTTTATCGACATGGCGAGACCCCCGGCCTGGGCGGCGAGATCGAAAACCCCCGTTGGCAGCAGTTGTGGCCCGGCCGCAAGGCGTTCGACCCGCAGGGCACTCCGAAGATCGAGGTGATCAAGGGGCATCAGATCGAAGGCCGGCTCGCGCACGCAGGGGTGCTCGATGGCCGAGACCGCGATGGTCGCCGGCTTCAGGCAAGCCGCCGCGCCCTT
>JAPKGY010000822.1 GCA_026647385.1 Phycisphaerae bacterium
GTCGGCATCGTGGGCGTGGTGATCCTGATTCTGTGCTGCGTTCACGTGGTGACGGCCTGGGCGACGGCGAGCGCATTCGTGGCCGGCGCCGGGATCCTGGCGATCGTCAACCGGCGCTGGGAGGAGAATCTGGCGGATCTGGGCATCGGTCTGATTTCGCTCGGGATCGCCTCGCTGCCGTTGCTGGGGGTCGCGATACCGGAGCACGTGGCGGCGCCGTGGTTTGCCGACGTTTTCGCGCGTCTGGCGATCGGCTTGGCGATTGCCACCGGTTTCTGGCATTGGCTCGCGGGCGTCTGGGACCAGCAGCTCGACGACGGGCGGGCCTGGACGACGACCGGCAGACTGATCCGGATCGTCCATCGCGTTGGTTTCCTCTGCGGCACGACCGGCGTGCTCGTGGCGATGCAACTGGCGTTCTGGCCGCGGTTTCCGGGCGTGCAGGGAATCGAGAACACTTTGGGCCGATGGCTCTGGGGTGCAAGCGCCCACGTGCTGCTCATGGGCGCGCTGACTTTCGCCGCCCTGCGGACGGGCAAGCCGACCCTGGCCTGGCTTTGGACCTTCGCCGTCGCTTCGCTGGTCGCATTTGTCCTGCTTCGGCTGGGCGATCATCCGATCGCGGCGTTCTGGAGCGACTATTGGCCGCCGGTGGTGGCGGTCCTGGCGGGACTGGCTTTGCCGATCGCGACGGCGGCCTACCGCGGCGTTCGGTGGCGTCCGTTCGGGGAGCCGTTGCTGTTGTTCGGCCTGCTGGCGGGCCCGTTGGCGGCGATGACCGGCATCATTTTCGGATCGTCCCAGACCATGTCGCCGTGGTTGCCGGCGGCGACGTTCGGCCTGCTCGCATGCGTGTATCTGGTCGCCACCGCCCGGCCGGGCCCCAAGGCCTATCTGATCCCGGCGATCGCATGTGCCCTGTTTGCGGCATGGCGCTTGCTCCAGATGCGCGGCTCAAGTACCCTGTAGCGACTGTGAAACCCGGGCGAATCCATCGACTGTTGAAGCTGATCCTTCTGCTCCAGACGGGGCGGAACTACCAGGCGGACGACCTGGCCAGGGAAATCCGCGTCAGCAGACGGACGTTGTTTCGCGACTTCGACATGCTGAAGCTGGCCGGCATCCCCCTGCTATACAGCAAGAAGCACCACAGCTACGGGCTTGAGAAAAACTTCTTCCTGCCGCCGATCAATTTCACTTTCTCGGAAGTGCTGTCGCTGATGCTGATCGTGCAGAAGTACGCATCGCGGACCGCACTGCCCAATCTCGACCTGGCGGCGACGGCCATGGCCAAGATCGAGAGCACGCTGCCCCGCGAGATCCGCGACTATTGCGGGCACGCGCTGGACGCGGTGGCGTTCCGGCCCCCGCCGCTGTCGGACGCCGGCGGCGTCGCGGAAACCTTCAACCTGCTCTGGCGGGCGACGCTCAAGAGACTCGCCGTCGACCTGACCTACGACTCGTACTACGAGCGGGCGGAGATCCGGACCGAGCTTCGCCCGTATCACCTGACGTTCATGTCCCGCGGCTGGTACGTGATCGGTTACAGCAGCCTGCACGGCGAGGCCCGGACGTTCAAGCTGGAACGCGTGGTCCGGGCGGTACCGACCGGAGAGAGTTTCATACCGGACCCGACGTTCGATCCGGCTGACTACTTCGGCAACGCGTGGCAGATGATCCGCGGCAAGAAGCGGTATCACGTCGCGATCCGATTCTCGCCGAAGGTGGCCGGCAACGTCGAGGAGGTCCTCTGGCATCCGACGCAGCAATGCACGACGCTCGAGGACGGCGGCCTGCGCTTCGAGGTCGATGTGGACGGGGTGGACGAGATCGCCTGGTGGATCCTGGGCTACGGCCAGGAGGCGGTGGTCGAGAAGCCGGCCGTCCTGCGCAAGATCCTGGCGGAGCACGCGCGGGCCCTGTGCGCGGAATATGCGGAGGCGTGAGCGGCCTGAGCGAGTCCGCGTGCAAGGCAAACGGTCTGCCCGATCCGAAAACCCGCGCGGGTCGCCGTGGCGACCTGAAGCCCGCGGCTCCTTTTCGCGTGTGAGGGCGGGATTCTCCTTTGTTTTCCGGGCGGGCTCGACCTTCGCACGGAGGCGGGACAGAATAAGGGGGCATGAGGGTTCCCGAGAACATGCGAAAAGGCCGAAAGGCTCGGATGGCGGTCGCGCCGGCGACGTGCGAGGCGGCGGCGCTCGTTCGGGCCAGGGTGACGCTCGCCCTGCTGACGCTGGCGGTCGTCGTGGCGACCACCTCGATCTCGGCCAGGCAGACCGAGCTCTGGTGACCGCCGGTGACCGCGACCACCTTGTCGCGCGTGATCAGCTTCTCGGTGGCGGCGCGCCCTTTTTCGGGGATGCC
>JAPKGY010000823.1 GCA_026647385.1 Phycisphaerae bacterium
TGAGGGTGAAGAGCGGATCGCCCGCGCCGGTGATCTCCGTGTCCTGGGTTTTGAAGCAGCCGGCAGCGCGATCTGGTCTACATCAATCCGCAGCCCACAGCCGTCGAACTCCTCGCGGACCTTCAGCCGGACATCTATGTGAAAGGCCGCGAGTACGAACGGAACCAGCACGCGGATTTCCTGGCTGAGCGGGAGGCCGTCGAGCGTTACGGCGGACGGGTGGTCTTCAGCAGCGGCGATGTGGTATTCAGTTCCACCCGGCTGATCGAGTCGATCGAACGCGAGCCGTCCATCGAGAACGAGCGACTGCGGATCCTCTGCCGACGCCATGAAATCAACCGAACCACCACGCAGGCGCTGATTGACGGGTTCGCCGGTCTGCGGGTTCTCGTCGTGGGTGACATCATCCTGGACCGCTACGTTCTGTGCGATGCCAACGATCTGGCCAGCGAAGCGCCCATGATGAGCCTGACCCGGCTCGAAGAGCGGCGTTACGTCGGCGGCGCCGGAGTCGTGGCCCGTCACGTGGCGGCGCTGGGGGCGAAGGCCTGCGTGCTCAGCGCTACCGCCGAGGGACCCGCCGGCGGGCACGTACGCGAGATCCTCGAGAGCGAGTCCATCGACGCCAGGCTCATTCCCTGCCGGTCGCGGCTTCCGGAAAAGACCCGCTATCTCGTGGAGACGCAGAAGATCTTCAGAGTCGAGGATGGGCAATCTCAGCCGCTTGATTCCGTGGCTGAACGCGAAGCCGCCGAATGGGTGAACGCCATCGCCGACCGCATCGATGCGGTCGTGTTCTGCGACTTCGGCTACGGGACGATCACCGCCGGCCTGCTCGAACAGCTTCGGCCCGTGCTCGCCCGGCGAAACCCGGTGATCACCGCTGATGTCAGCGGTCAGCGAGGCCGACTCCTGGGCTTCCGCGACGCAAGCCTGCTGTGCCCGACCGAGCGCGAGCTGCGTCTGGCGCTGCACGATTTCGACAACGGTCTGTCCAACGTGGCCTACAAGGTGATGGATCTCACCCGGGCACGGCATATGATGGTGACGTTAGGCAAACGCGGAATCGTGGTCTTCGATCGCCAGTCGCAGGACCGCGCATCGCCGCTGTGGCGTCAGCGCCTCCGCAGCGAGTACCTGCCCTCGCTGGCGGGCCGGGTGGTCGACCCGCTGGGCTGCGGGGACGCGATGCTGGCGGCGGGAACCTTGGCGCTGGCCGGCGGCGGAAGCCTGATGCAGGCTGCCTATCTGGGAACCGCCGCCGCCGCCATCGAAATCGAACAACTCGGAAACATCCCGGTCGCCGCCGCCGCCTTGAAGCAGTGGTTGACCGGCCGAATGGAACTCGGCGACCGCCGCGTGTGCCGAACGCCGCCGCTTCGGGGCGAAGGTCTGATCGCCGCGACCGAGGAACGGCGCCTCGGCCAGCGCCGGGTCCGCGCGCCCATCATCGCCCGGTCGCCGTCTTCTGATGCCCCGGTCACCCCGCTCCACGAGCGGGTTTCGACGCGTCCCGACGTCGTGTCGGTTGGCCATGAGCCGTCATAAAAGCCATTTATCGCCGCCGGAGGTCGACCCGAGCGCGGCGGCCGCGCGGACCGGGGGCCACAATATCTGGGCAGCCGACCGGCCGACGGTGAGCTTCGTGCTGGCGACTTACAACCGGTGCGAGGCCGCGCGGCTCACCCTCGAATCGCTTCAATCCCTCCGTATGGAGGTACAAGGCGCCGAAATCATCGTGGTGGACAACGGCTCGCGCGATGGAACCGCGGAGATGGTCCGCCGGTCCTTTCCCCACGTCAGGCTTCTCGTCCTCAGGCGGAACATCGGCAGTTGCGCCAAGGCCGTCGGGGTGGATCGCGCCCGGGGCGAGTACGTCGTGTTTCTCGACGACGACTCGCATCCCCGGGCGGGCAGTGTCGCGCGAATGCTGGAGCACTTTCGTGCGAACCCCCGGCTCGCCCAGGCGGGCTACACCGTACACCTGCCCGACGGCCGACTCGAGGGCGGGGCCCTGCCCGGCGTTTACGTCGGGTGCGGCGTGGGCTTTCGGCGCGACGCGCTGCGCGCGGTGGGCAATCTCGATCGCACGCTGTTCATGCAGGCGGAGGAGTACGATCTCAGCTTCCGCCTCGTCCGGGCCGGCTACGGCATCGCCGTCCTCGACGACCTCCACGTCGAACACATGAAGACGCCTTGTGAAACAGGTAAACCATTATACAAGCCGTCAGAAGAGGATTGCACTGGCAAGGGCGTTTGTTGATGCGGCCAGCCGTGCGTACCGCTGCGGCAGTGCGCAACTGCGCGGCGCGGGCGCGGCTCGTGGTTGCATTCAGTTCGGCCGCAGCGAGCGCTGCGGTA
>JAPKGY010000824.1 GCA_026647385.1 Phycisphaerae bacterium
AATTTTTTGGATTTGGAAGACGCTTATGGCGGACGGGTCATCCGGGGCGGTTTTGCAGTGCGGCCCCGCTACGCCGGCAGGTTCAAAGGATGTCGAAGCGGAAGTAGCCCAGTCCATCGCTGTCCGGTGTGGTCCCTCCGTCGGATGGAACGACCGTGCCGGTGACCTCGTAATGGACGATTCCCTCGGGTTCCACCGTGACCACTGGGTTGGCTGTGGTCACGGGCTCGTTGTTGACCAGCGGCACAATGTCCAGGTGAACCGTGGCGCCCGGCGCCATGGCCGGCAACAGAAATGCGAGTCCACAACCGGTCGAAATCCGTCGCATGTTGCGCATGATTCGAGACCCCGTGGAGAACAGCCGTCGTCTCGCGGTTTCCGCCCTGGCGAACCGCGCACCGTATCGTAGTCAACGGCCGATAATTGCGGTGAGTTGAGTTAAATCGTGGCTGGATTGGCCGTGCCTCGTACCGCTTCCGGGGTGAGCGTTACGTTGTGGGGCGGCCACCTCTCCGCAGGTGAGTCGCCGTGGCGACCTCGCTGCTACGGCCCGGCGCTTCCGCTTGGGGCTCTGAGAAACGGCCCGGCGCTTCCGCTTGGGGCTCTGGGATACGGCCCGGCGCTTCCGCTTGGGGCTCTGAGAAACGGCCCGGCGCTTCCGTTGCGGGCTCTGGGATGCGGCCCACCTGAACTGACAGGGGCCCTCATGGACGTATCTACCCCACTTGTCGAGGACAGGGAGGGCCGGGTAAGCTTAGAGCCCTCCTTCGCGATGAGTTTGACAGGTGCCCAGCCGTCAGGAGAAACATCATGTCCAACGGAATCAATCGCAGAGCATTTCTGGGTGCGACCTCAGCCGGCATTCTGGCGGCAGCGGCGATTCGGCGAACGGCCCGGGCGGCTGAGCCCGCGGTCGGTGCGTGTCCCCGGTTCAGCAAGACCCGCGTGCTGCGAATCTTTACCGGCGTGAGCAGCGGCTGGCCCAAGCCGGATCTGGACATCGAAGCGGAGACCCAGCGCCTGCGCGACGCGATCGACGCCTTGCCGGGGCTGGAAGACATCGAGTTCGTCGGCAACGTCCGCCTCAACGACCCGGCGGCAGCCAGGCAACTCATCGCCCAGCATCCGAATATCGACGGCATTCTGGCTGTCCAGGTGTGCATGGGCGCGTCGCACCTGCTCAACGCCTTGGCGGACACGGGCATCCCCACGGTGACGTTCAACATTCCCTACAGCGGTCACGAATGGTGCATCATTCCCGACCTGCAGCGAACGGGCAAAAAGATCGACGTCATCGCGTCGAGCGACGCGCGCGACGTGATCCAGGCCATCCGTGTATTCCGGACGATTCACCGGCTCAAGGAGACGCGGGTTCTGTTCGTCGGCGGCGGGATGCAGGCGCCGGACGGTTACGTCGCCCAGATCAAGTCGAAGCTCGGCGTCGAGGTCGTGCCCTACGATCACAAGCGTCTGGTCGAAGTGTACGAGGGCATGGACGCCAAGGCCGTCGAGGCGGAGGCCGATCGTTGGGTCACCCAGGCCCAGAGGGTTGTGGAACCGCCCCGCGAGGAGATCCTCAAGTCCTCGCGATTGAGTCTGGCGATGCAAAAAGTGCTCGCAGCCGAGCAGGCCTTTGCGATCACCATCAACTGCCTGGGCCTGTTCGGCCGACGGGAATTGCCCGCCTATCCGTGCTTCGGGTTCGTGCGACTGAACGATGCCGGGTTCGCCGGAGTGTGTGAGGCCGATCTGCCTTCGACACTGACGCAGATCATCTATCAGCACATGGAGGGCGTTCCGGGTTTCGTCACCGATCCGATGTTCGACACGTCGAATAATACGGTCATCCATGCCCACTGCGTGGCCGCGACGAAGATGGACGGCCCGAAGGGCGAGTCCGCCCCCTACGTGATCCGCACGCACCTGGAGGACCACAAGGGAGCAGCCTTGCAGACGAAGATGCGGATCGGGCAGGAGATCACGATGGCCAAGCTCGTCAGCCGCGATCCGAAGGCTCTGGCCGCCCGGCAGTACCTGGTGGCCGCCAGCCCGCCGGAATGCTTCGGCGCCGATGCGATGCTCGTCTCGACCGGAACGATCGTCGACGTGCCCGACACCGATCGCGGCTGCCGATCGAAGATCACCGTCAAAGTGGCCGACGCTCGCAGGATGCTCGAAGACTGGTCGTACGGCCTGCACCGGGTCATCTTCTACGGCAACCACCTGGCCGACACCGAAGGTGCGATTGCGAAATACCTCGCCACGGAAGCCGGCAACCTGGCTGCTGATGCGAGCATGCAAGCGCTTGGCGGTTACGGCTACGTCAGAGAATACATGGTGGAGAAAATCAAACGCGACGT
>JAPKGY010000825.1 GCA_026647385.1 Phycisphaerae bacterium
CCCGGGCGCCTTGCCCGGATCCAGGATCCACCCCGTATAGTTCGTCTGCTCCATCAGGGAGAACCGAAACTTGGCTGCGCAGGGGAACAAACCCCGGTTGGCCGCGGCGTACGCTGAAAAACCATAGCCCTGTTGGCGCAGGTTCGACATGCAGACCACTCGGCGAGCCTGTTCGCGGGCCCTGGCCAGCGCCGGCAGCAGGATCGCCACCAGCAGCCCGATGATCGCCACGACGACCAGGATTTCGATGAGCGTAAAGCCCCCGGCCAAGCCTTGGCGACGAGATTGGGCACGGTCCCGCATGTCGCAAACCTCCCTGAAAGGTCACGACGCTCAGTCGAGTTGAACCTGCGCGTGAAGGGCGACCTCCGCCGCCGCCCCTACGTGTCATTCACAACCGACTTTTCCTTCTCGATCAGCAGCCCGAGCAGTTCCTCGGACGTGTCGGCTTCCATCAGTCGGCCGATGGTATCGACGTCGAGAATTCGAACCAGCCGGGCCAGGACTCTTAAATGATGTCGGTCATCGTGGCAGCAAATCAGAAAGAAAAGCCGGGTCAGATCGCGGTACGGCGAGCCGAACGGAATTCCCCGGCTCAGCCGCGCGACACAAATCAAAGGCTCGGCGGACGCATAAGGCATCGGCTGCCGGGGGTGCGGGATCGCCACACCGTGCGGCAGCGCCGTCGAGCAGAGCGACTCGCGCTCCTCGATCGCCGCGTGCAACCCCTTCTCGTCGTAAAGCAGACCCGTGCGTTCCGCCAGGCGAACCAGTTCGCTCAGCACCGACGCCCGGGTATTGGCGGCCAGGTCCGCTTCGACGCCCTCCAGGCCGATGAGTTCGGTGACCGCCAGTTCGCCGGTCCGCGTCCCCATCGCCTGTTCGAGCCCGATCAGGCGATCCTCCTTGAAGGTGGACATCTCCTGCTGCAACCACTCGGTGACCCGGGCGCGGTTAAACCGCCATTCGCCAGCGACCTTGGTGCCGGGCAGCAGACCGCGATCAGCCATGCGCCATACTTCACGTTCGTCCATGCCGACGTGCTTGGCGAAATCCCCCAGGCTCATGTTCTGATACGGCATGCGTGCGACCCTGAAAACCTGCAAAGAAAGTGCCTTCAAAGCATTATAGCATATTTCCCGCCCGGTTATACAAGCCCCCGCGAGCTGCCCGGCACGAGCATGGGGACGTGTGCGGCCGCTCCGGGACGCGAGAGGTACAACATCGGCCCACCCCGCGCGCCGAACGGCGACCGCCTCCCCGAAAAGACCCCGGCCGCATCCTTGCCAATCGACCCGGAAATCTTATCATGGCGCTTTTTCCGGCTGCTCCAGATAAAGGTGAGTATTATGCGATCGCGTTCCCATGCCCTGGCATCTTCGGTCATCGCTGGAATCATCTTGCTCTCGCTGTACATCGGCATCGGTACCGCCGCGGCCGACCAGAAGCCCAAGCCACCCAGGGAGGCCTCCCCGGCGTCTGCCAAACGCACGGCGGACAACACCCCCTGCCTGAAATGTCACGAACCCTTTGCCGCCGAGACCCTCGGCCGGCTCCACCTCCAGATCGGGCTCGGCTGCGTCGACTGCCACGGCAAATCCATCGCTCACGCCCGCGCCGGCTCGGGCCTGCTCAAGCCCGACGTCCTGTTCGGACGGACGCAGGTCGACTCTTTCTGCCAGAGATGCCACGACGCTCCACACAAGCATCCGGCCAGGGTCGAGTCCTGGGCCCGCAAACGCGCCGGGCAGATCCTGCCGACCGGGCGGAAGATCATGGAGCACAACATCTGTACGGACTGCCACGGCGAACATGTCTGAAGACGCGCACAGCTTCCGCCAGCATGAGGAAGGCCAGGGCGATGAGCAAGGTCGCGATCCAGGGCAGCGGGCTGAAGTAGAGCTCCGCCGACAGGTTGGCGTAGACGATCCGAACCAGCTCCCACGTGCTCATCGTGTACATCAGCAGGGCCGGCAGGCCCGTGACCGGCCAGACCCACGCCGCCCGACGCGTGCGCCACAGCCAGACCGTGACGCCCACGAGGGTGAGGGCGGCCAATAGCTGGTTGCTGGCGCCGAACAGCTTCCAGTACACCTGCCACGCGGGAACGACCTCGCCGCTGGGGCTGGCCGGCTCGATCGAGAGGAAGTACATGGGCACGCCGATGGTGATCGCCGTCGCGACGTAGCGTCCACCGCGACCATGCCAGCCGAGCAGTTCCTGCATGACGTAACGACCCAGGCGGGTGCAGACATCGAGCGTGTCGTAGACGAAGGTTGTGAACGCCATCAGGGCGAAGGAGACCGCGAAGGTCATGGGTATGCCGAGTATGTTCAGGAACGAACCGATGCCGGTGGCGT
>JAPKGY010000826.1 GCA_026647385.1 Phycisphaerae bacterium
GAGTCTGACCAACAGGGTTTCCCGCTCGGGAGGAGATACGATGAGAAACCACGAGGCCCCCCGTTCCCGGCCGACGCGCTTTCAGACGCTGGCCCTGGCGGGACTGACTTTCGCCGTCGCGTTCGCGTCCCGTTCGACCCTGGCCGCGGACGTGCCCGCATCCGGACCCGACGAGAGCGTTCACGAGATCGTGATCCCGCGGATCAGCGAGCATCCGGATCCGACGACGAACCTGGCCGCCCCACCCTGGGACCGCGCAGCCCGGGTGACGGGTTTTCACGAACTCACCGGCAAGGGGCTCGCCCGACAAGCCACGTGGGTCTATCTGTTTTACGACGCCGACACCTTGTGGCTCGCCTTCCGCTGCGAACTGCGAGGCCGAGACAAGCTCGTCACCCAGGTCGCCGAACGCGACGGTACGGTCTGGCGAGACGACAGCATCGAGGTATTCCTCGACCCGGGCAGCACGCATTCGGCTTACTTCCAGATCATTTCGAACTCGGCCGGCGTCGTTTATGACGCCTCGCACGAGGGTCAACGCTGGAACGCCGATCTCAAAATGAAGACCGCCGCGGACGAAACGGGCTGGACGGTGGTCGCGGGCATTCCTTTCGCTGAGGTTCAGGCAACCGCCCCGCAAGCCGGCCAAACCTGGGGCATGAACCTGTGCAGTCTCAGTGTGCTCCCGGAAAAAAGCTGCTGGTCGCCCGCGCGGGGAATTCTGCGCATGCCCAGGTATTTCGGGCACGTCATCTTCGGAGGCGAGGACGCGCGGGGCGTGCGACTCGAAAAAGTCGATCCGATCACGATCGGCGTCAACGTTCTGAAGCTCGACCCGATGGACGGCTTGCGGTACGAAGTGGTCGGCAGCACGGGGAAGAATGAGACGGCGTACACGCGTTCGGACCACGTGACCGCGGACGGAACGATCTGCTTCACGCTGGCGGACGACCGGGTACGGCAGGTGACGCTCACAATAAGTGACGCAGACGGCAAACCGCTGGTCAAATGCCGGTACCCGATGGCTTCGCCCGAGGTCTCGACCCAGGCGACCGCACTCGAAAGCCGTCTGGCGGCGGTGTCGAAATCGCTGGACAACTTCACCGCCGAGGTCCGGCCTGTGGCAGAGGCCGTCGTGAAGGAGGTCCGATCCCGGTTGGGCAACATCAAAGACGACATCCGCAGCGCCGGCCAACGATCGGGCGGCGATTGGCTGCGGCTCGACGAAATCTGCACCACACTGAGTCTGAAACTCGACGGCCCGGAGTGCCTGCTCAAAACGCTGGCCCATTTCCCGGACGCGCCGTTCGCGCTCGGTCTCGACAGCCCGATGAAAAAGGTGATGATCCAGGACTTCGTGTTCGAGGGCGACTTCGGCGCACAATATGATCTGGCATTGGCCAGGAACGAGCACGAGGCCCTTCAGGTCGTGGTGATTCCGTTCCCGCGGGACCTGGAGCAGGCAAGCGTGAAGGCCTCCCCCCTGCTGGGCAAGGACGGGAAGCCCATGGCCGGAGGCAAGGTCGAGGTGTCGCTCGTGGGCCATGTGGACGTGGCCGACAACGCGCGCTACGACGCGGATTATCACGGATGGTGGCCCGACGCGCTGCTCAATTTCCAGACGTCCTGCGATGCGACCGTCGGGCAGCACGTCGCCTTCTGGATCGACGTGGCCACCCATAAGGACACACCCGCCGGTGACTACCAGGGGACGATCACGGTCCGCGCCGACGGCTGCAAACCCTTGAATCTGCGATTGAACGTGAAAGTCTGGGATTTCGAGCTGATCGACGGCACCCATCTGCGGAACGCGTTCACCTACAAGCGCAGCACGGTCGCGTCGTTCTACGGGAAAGCCTGGACCCGGGAGTTGGGCAGGAAGTATGACGACTTCCTGCTCGATCACCGGCTGAACATCGACGATCTGTACCGGCGGGACAGACCGGACATCGAACTGCTCAAGTATGGCGCCGCCCGCGGCATGAACGCGTTCAACGTCGGCGCCTCGTTCAGGCGAATCAGCAAGACCGAGCAGTTCCCCGAACTACAGGCCTACCTCGATGAACTCAAAAAGGAAGGGCTCTTCGAGTTCGCCTACGTCTACGGCTACGACGAGGCCAAGGACGAGAAGTTCCCGGAGATGAAGGAGGTGTTCGAGAGAATCCACGAACTTTGGCCGGGCCTGGACACCATGACGACGGCCTTCGAGCCGACCTACGGGCGCAAATCGAGCCTGCGCGAAGCCATCGATATCTGGGTGCCGCTCACGGACGTGTACGACGTCGAGGAAGCCCGGGCCTTGAGGGCCGAGGGCAAGAAGGTCTGGTGGTATATCTGCATCGAGCCGGTACATC
>JAPKGY010000827.1 GCA_026647385.1 Phycisphaerae bacterium
ATCTGTTTCGTAATGGGGTACAGTTCTCCGGACGGGTAAGGCACGGCGCTACTGACCTGGTAAATTCGGCTTTAAACTACGGTTATGGCGTCCTTTATGGAGATTGTTTAAATGCAGTTATCGAACGGGCCATCGAGTCCAACCTCGATCTGCAAATCGCCGAGGCCCGGGTGCGCCAGGCCCGCTCCCAGCGGGTGGGGACGGCCTCGGGGTTATGGCCCCAGTTCGACCTCAACAGTTCGTACCGCTACAAGGGCACGAGCGAGAACGCGGGCCCCAAACAGAAGGTCACCAGTTCGGCGGGCCTGAACGGCTTTCGCAACGTGCCGGGCATCACCATCCTGCCCGGCGGCAACGCCACCACGCCGACCATCATGATCAACACGCAGGGCGATCAGGACGACAACGGTTCCAGCGGACTGTTCGGATTGCGAAGGTCGGCCAGCGTGGAGCGCACGCAGAACCTGTTCCAAACCGGCTTCGACGCGACGTGGGAGATCGACGTTTTCGGAGGCGTCCGGCGGGCGGTCGAGGCGGCCGACGCCGACATCCAGATCGCCGAGGAGAACCACCGGTACGTGCTCGTGTCGCTGTTGTCGGAAGTGGCCCGGAACTACGTCGAGGCCCGGGCCGTCCACCGCCGACTGACCATCGCCCGCGAGAACATCACGGCCCAGGAGGACACCCTGCAGCTCACGCGAACGCGTTTTGACGCCGGGCTGACCAGCGAGCTGGACGTCGCCCAGGCCCAGTCGCAACTGGCCAGCACCCAGTCGCAGGTGCCGGTTCTCGAGGTCCTTCTGAAGCAGGCGATCCATCGGCTCGGCGTCCTGCTCGGGCAGCCGCCCGACTACCTCCACGAGGAACTGGCCGCCGCGAAACCCATTCCCAGCGTGCCGCCGGAGATTCCGGTGGGCCTGCCCTCGGAGTTGCTCCAGCGACGCCCGGACATCCGCCGCTCGGAGCGACAGTTGGCGGCCGCGACCGCCCGGATCGGCGTGGCGACCGCCGAGCTGTTCCCGCGATTCTCCCTGACGGGGTCTTTCGGATCGCAGACGGACGACATGCAGCACTTCTTGGATCGCAAGAGCCTCTACTGGTCGGTCGGCCCCGCGATGAGCTGGCCGATCTTCGACGCCGGCCGAATCCGGGCCAACATCGATGTCCAGGATCTGCGCCAGCGGGAGGCCCTGGCGATCTACCAGCAGACCATCCTGACGGCCCTGGAGGAGGTCGAGAACACGCTGGTTGCCTATCGCCAGGAGCAGGTACGCCAGAAACATCTGACCGCCGCGGTTCAAGCCAACCGCCGGGCCGTCAGTCTCGCCCAGGAGCGGTACCGCAACGGGGTGGCGGACTTCCTCAGCGTCCTGGAGTCCCAACGGGCGCTTTATGTCACCGAGGACGCCATGGTCCAGAGCGAAGGGCAGACGGTCACCAGCCTCATCGCGCTCTACAAGGCTCTCGGCGGCGGCTGGGAGGCCGACGCCGCCTCCCGGTAGTCGCCCGGGCAACGTCCCGACGGGGCTGGGCGGCGCCCCCTCCCGCACATAGAACCATCTGGCTCTAAGAGGGTGTGTGAGAAGCCCTGGGAGAGGGGGACAGTCCCCATTTCGCCGCAGGCCTTGGACGTACGGAGTCAATGGCGTGCTCGAACCCAACTTTTGTCTCAACGAAATGGGGACGTCCCCGGGCTTCTCACACACCCTCCAAGAACGATGCAAAGCGAAGTCCCGCGCCTCCGCCCGTGCCCGATCCGCCCCCCCTGCCGGGAAATCCGGTCCCGAACATGGTAAGATAGAGTAGTGCAGCATGGACGCGATTCGGAGGTGCATCGATGGCCAAAGTCCACGTGGATCCCGCGGAACTGAGGCGGTTCGCACAGGACCTCAACCGCTTCAACAGCGAGCTTCAGACCTTGGTGAGCGGCCTGCACGCCCGGATGCGGGGCCTGGAAAGCAGTTGGCGGGACCAGGAGCACCGCAAGTTCGCCGAGGCCTTCGAGCAGACCATGAAAGTCCTCGCGGGCTTCCTGGAGGCCTCCCAGGAGCATGTTTCCTTCCTGGGCAAGAAGGCGGCGCACGTCGAGGAGTACCTGAGGCAGCGATAACGCCATGAGCGGAGCAAGAGTCCAATCGATCGACGCCCTGAAAAGCTTCCGGCTGGCGCTGCTCAAATTCGCCGAGGCCGCAAACTCCGTCCTGACCGACGCGGACGCCACGCTGAAACGGGTCGTGAGCTGGCTCGAAACCGAACAGCCCGCACATTGGGAGCATCAGATTCGACACCGAGCCGAGGCCGTCGCCCAGGCGAGGCTGCAAGTCCAGATCAAGCGGTCCTGCCGAAAC
>JAPKGY010000828.1 GCA_026647385.1 Phycisphaerae bacterium
GGGAAACTCGCGAAGATTGAGCGTTGAGAAGTAGTAGGCGTCGACGCCGCACTGGCCGGCTAACGGGCCGAAGTTCACCAGCACGCCTCCGATGCCCGCCGCCGGGAATGTAAGCCGGCTCGCTGCCCAGATTGAGCGGAGCGAAGCGGGCGAGGTTTTCGTTAAACTGGACCTTGACCGTCGCCGTCGGGCCGTTGCGCTGCTTGGCAACGATCACCTCTGCCTGGCCGCGGACGTCGTCCGGGGGGATCTCGCCCTTGATCTTGTAGTAGTACTCCTCACGATGCAGGAGCATGACGACGTCGGCGTCCTGCTCGATCGCACCGGACTCGCGCAGATCGCTCAGGATCGGCTTCTTGTCCGTGCGTCCTTCCGGATTACGGTTGAGCTGGGCCATCACCACGACCGGCACGTTCAACTCGCGAGCGAGCGCCTTCAGTGCCCGGCTGATCTCCGCGACCTCGACCTGCCGGCTCTCAGCCTGTCCGCTGCAGTGCATAAGCTGCAGGTAATCGATGAAGATCACCCGGACGTCGTGCCGCATGTACAGCCGTCGCGCCTTGGCCCGCAGTTCCAGCGCGCTCATCCCCGGCGTGTCGTCCACGTAGAGCGGCATCTCCGCCAGTTCGCCGCACGCCTGCTGCAGCAGCGACATCTCCGCGTCGGAGACCATGTTCCGACGAACCTTTTGCGAATCGACGCCCGCTCGCGAACAGAGCATGCGCTGGGCCACGGCCTGCTTGCTCATTTCCATCGAGAAGAACGCCGTCGGAACCCCGTCGTTCAGCGCGATGTGCTCGGCCATGCTCAGCCCGAAGGCGGTTTTGCCCATGCTCGGCCGGGCGGCGATGACGATCATCTCCCCCTGCTGCAGGCCGCTGAGCAACTCGTCCAGTTCGAGAAAACCCGTCGCCACGCCGGTGATATGTTCGCCCTGGCGGGTCGCCATCTGGTCGAAGATCTGTTCGAGCTGCGCGCGGATCGTCGTCGCCTGCTCCCCCACCCGCTCGTCGGTCACCTCGAAAAGATACTGCTCCGCGTGATCGAGGATTTCGCGGGCGTCGTCGGCGTGGGCGTAGGCGATGTCGTTGATCTTCGCGCTGGCCGAGATCAGGTCGCGCAGCAGCGCCTTGTCGCGGACCAGCTTCGCGTAATACTCGGCGTGAAGATAGTTCGGAACGGACTCCGCCAGCTGAGTGATGTAATCGACCCCGCCGACCTCTTCCAGCAGCCCGACCCGCCGAAGCTCGTCGCGGACGCTGACCAGATCGACCGGCTCGCTTCGCTCGTAGAGATCGAGCAGCACGCCGTAGATCCGGCGATGGTCCGGGCGGTAAAACCGATCCACCCGGTCTCGCGGGATGATCGGGATCACATCTCCGATCACCTCGCGATCCAGCATCAAGGCCCCGAGCAAGGCCATTTCCGCTTCAATGTCCTGCGGAGGAACACGTTCCAGCGGGCCGGTGCCCTGGGGCCGACCGGCAGCCATCCCGTCTCCTCCCGTACCGGTGGGCCGATCAGAGATCGGTTTCGAGGGCGTCGACTTCGGATCCGTAGCCATATCCGCGGGCCTCCCTGCGCGGTGCCTCGTGCGGTCTCTCCTCTTTCTTCTCGGGTTCCAGATCGTCGGCCACGCTCTCGCGAACGACCCACACCTTCACCTCGACGATCAGATCGTCCGCGAAACGGACCGGCACGACGACCGTATCGAGCTGGCGGATCGGCTCGCGCAGCTCCACCTGCTTCGACTCGACGTTGTGCCCCTCGTCCCGAAGTGCCGAAGCGATCTCGCGCGGCCCGACGGAGCCGTAAAGCCGCCCTTCCGGGTTGCACGCCGCCGAGATCGTGACCTCGACGTTGTGCATCTTCTGGGCCTCCCGTTCGAGGCTTGCCCGGCGGATCTTGCGCTCCTCCTCCGCCCGGCGCTTGTCCTCCTCGATCGCCTTCATGTTCGCCTTCGTCGGCTCGACCGCCAGGTGATGCGGGATCAGATAATTCCGGGCATAGCCCTCCCGCACCTCGACCACGTCGCCGGCCAACCCGACGTTCGGAATATCGCGTCGCAGTAACAACTTCATCACGCCACCTCACGGATCGTCGTTCGATCCCGCACGAACTTTCTTATATCACCGCCAGCCGGTCGATTCACTCAAAATCCCGACCCGCCGACTTTTCACATGTTGATCGCCGCTGCCAGCCACCCAAATCCGGCGTTGGCGAAACGCAGGGTGCGCGTGGGCAAATCGATGACGCCGATGGCCATGGCGGTGAAGGCATTTGCCGGCGTTTTCACGTACATCACGCGATTGATGTTCTGGATGAGCGTGGCCGGCG
>JAPKGY010000829.1 GCA_026647385.1 Phycisphaerae bacterium
TGAGGGTATGTTCTCGCTGGCCGCCTGGTCCCGAGCGGTGTTCCGCGTGACGGCTGCATCGTTTCTCGTCGTGACCCTGCTGGCTGCCGGCGCCCTCTGGCTCAATCGCCAGGCCGACAAACGCTATGAGCAGGCCTTTCTCCAGGCAGCCGCCGATCCGGTCGCCGATCGCCTGGGTGCCGACTGGTTCGACCGGACCTTCGGCGAAAGCCGCCAACTGCTGCGGTCGACGGAGGCCCGTTTCCGCTCCCAGGCCATGGCTAACTCCCGTCCGCGGTGATATACTGACGATTGCCGACACGTGAACACGGGGACAAGCTGAATGTCCGAGGTCGAAACACATTTCAGGCCGCCGCGCAATCCGGAACGAGAGGCGGCCATCGAGGAGTTCCTCACCCGCTTCGCTGATTGTCCGGATCGCGACCTGCTCGCCGAGATGATGGTCACCATCTGCCGTCTGGCCAAGGACCGCACCGGGCGGGGGGAACTCAAAATCCTGAGCCGGGCGCTCAAGGAGCTGCGTTACGCCTTCAAGGTCTTCGCCCCGTACTCCCAGTTCCGCAAGGTGAGCATCTTCGGCTCGAGCCGGACGCCCATCGGGCATCCCGAATACGTCCAGGCGGACCTGTTCGCCCGCCGCATGCGCGAGTCCGGCTGGATGGTCATCACCGGCGCCGGCGACGGGATCATGCGGGCGGGCCACGACGGGGCCGGTCCCGACGCCAGCTTCGGCGTCGCCATCCGCCTGCCCTTCGAGCAGAAGACCAACACGATCATCGCCAACGATGCCAAGCTCATCAATTTCCGCTACTTCTTCACCCGCAAGCTCATGTTCGTGAAGGAAGCCTCCGCGATCGCCCTGTTTCCCGGCGGGTTCGGCACCCAGGACGAGGGATTCGAAGCCCTCACCCTCCTGCAGACCGGCAAGGACACCCCCGTCCCCATCGTCATGATCGACGCGCCCGGCGGGATCTACTGGCAGCATTGGCGGACCTACGTGGTGGCCGAGCTGCTCCGCACCAACATGATCAGCCCCGAGGACATGCATCTGTTCCGGATCACCGACGACGTCGAGGTGGCCGTCCGCGAAATCACCCGGTTCTATCACCGCTACCATTCCTCGCGGTACGTTGGCGACCTCTACGTTTTGCGTCTCAACATGCCCTTGCCCGCCGAGGCGCTCCAGATGCTCAACGACAAATACGCCGATCTGCTCACCTCCGGGCGCATCGAGCAGTTCCCCGGGCCGATCGACGGCGAGAACAACGAGTTGCCCGACAAGCACCGGCTGGCGTTCCGGTTCGATCGCCACAGCGCTGGCCGGCTTCGGTTGATGATCGACGACGTCAACAGTTACTGAGGGAGCCTTCCCGTGGCCAGCCGACTCAGAGCCGACTTCCAGCCTCACGAACTGTCAGCCGTCCTGCGCCGGTACAGCATCGGCAACGTCCTGCGCGTCGAGAAACAGCTTCGCGGTTCCCGGCGATCGCCCAAGGCGATCGTCACCACCGACAAAGGCCGCTTCCTCCTCAAACGCCGCGCCCGCGGGAAAGATCACCCTCTCCGAGTCGCTTACGCTCACGCCGTCCAGGAGTATCTCTTCAAGAACAAGTTCCCCGTTCCCCGCCTGGTCCCCGCCAAGGACGGCGACGACACCATGGTCACCTTCAGCGACCTCATCTACGAAATGTTCGAGTTCGTCCCCGGCGAGCCGTTCGACGGATCGCTCGAGGCGACCATGGACGGCGGGCGCATCCTGGCCAGGTTCCACAAGCTTTTGGCCAGGTACGAGTCGGAATGGGAGCCTTCCCGCGTCGGATACCACGATAACAACGCGGTTCGCAGCAACCTCAACGGCATCCCCGCCGCGATCGGCAAGGACGACAGCGTCGCCGGCAAGGAGGGCGAACTGCTCGCCACCGTCGGCATGCTCTTCGACGCTTACGAGGCCGCCTCCGATGCGGTCAGCGACGCCGGCTACGAAACCTGGCCCGTCCAGATCGTCCACGCGGACTGGCACCCGGGGAATATGCTCTTCAAGGAGGGGCTCGTCGCCGCGGTCATCGACTACGACTCCCTGCACCTGCTGCCCGCCGTCACCGACCTCGCCAACGGGGCCCTGCAGTTCTCGATCCTCGGCGGGCCGTCGGATCCGCGCGATTGGCCGCCTGAACTCGACGAGGACCGTTACGTCGCTTTTCTCCAGGGTTATGAGGAGGCCGACGGCATCGTCGCCGAGCAGGTCGCCGCCTTGCCGTCGCTGATGATCGAGGCTCTGATCGCCGAGGCGGTCATGCCCATCGCCGCCACGGGGTCCTTCGGCCGGATCG
>JAPKGY010000083.1 GCA_026647385.1 Phycisphaerae bacterium
ACTGCACGGTGACTCGGATCGGGAATCGTGGGTCGCGTTCGACAGGAAGGTCGTCCATCTCGATGAAGGGCCCTTCCCATTCGCCGTGGCCGATCACGGCGCGCTCGACGTCGCTCGACCTTGACTTGAAGATGCGGCCGAACCGCATCGAGGACCTCATTGCCGCGAACGCACTGTATCGGCCGGGGCCGATGGCCTATATCGACGACTACGTGCAGCGAAAGCACGGGCAGCCGTGGTCCACCGCGCATTCGATCATGACCGAGGTGCTGAACGAGACCTACGGCATCATGGTCTACCAGGAACAGGTGTCGCGACTGGTGAACCGGTTGGGCGGCATCGAGTTGAAGCTGGCGTTCCGCCTGGCCAAGGCGATCAGCAAGAAGAAGACGGACTTCATCGAGAAAATGCGCGAGCCGTTCGTCGAGGGCGCGATGGAAAAGGGCGTCAAACGCGAGACGGCCAACCAGATCTTCGAGGACATCCTGCGGTTCGGCAGCTACGCGTTCAACAAGGCGCATTCGACGGGGTACGCGCTGGTGGCGTTCAAGACGGCCTACATGAAGGTGTACTACCCGTGCGAGTACATGGCGGCTCTGCTGACCTTCGAGATGGACTCGACGGACAAGATCGTCGACCACCTGGATGAGTGCAAGCGGATGGGGATCGACATCGCCCCGCCGGACATCAACGTGTCGGAGAACGACTTCACCGTGGTCTACCGCAA
This sequence comes from Phycisphaerae bacterium, assembly GCA_026647385.1. Taxonomy (GTDB): domain Bacteria; phylum Planctomycetota; class Phycisphaerae; order UBA1845; family PWPN01; genus JAPKGY01. Next base: position 728 of record JAPKGY010000083.1, read on the forward strand.
GGGGGCCCGGCCTCAGATCCGGTTCGGGTTGGCGGCGGTGAAAGGCGTGGGCGAGAAGGCCGTGGCAGCCATCCTGGCGGCGCGGCAGGCGGGCGGGCCCTTCAAGTCGATTTTCGATTTCTGCGAGCGGATCGATCTCAGTGCGGTGAACCGGGCGGTGATCGAGGCGCTGATCAAATGCGGAGCGTTCGATTCGACCGGCGCGATGCGCAAGGCGCTCATGGTCGTGCTGGACGACGCGATCGCCCACGGTGCACGGCACGCCGAGGACCGGCGGACCGGTCAGATGTCGCTGTTCGGCGGGCCGGGCAGGGAGGAGGACGCGCCGAGGCTCCCCCACGTGCAGTGGAGCGAGGCCGAGATGCTCGCCCACGAGAAGGCGACGCTGGGGTTCTATGTGACCCGACATCCGCTGACCTCGCACGAGAAGACGCTGCGCAAGTACGGCACTGCCAGGACGATCGATCTCGGGCGGTATACGGACGGGTCGGAGGTCGTGTTGGCCGGTATGATCAGCAAGGTGCGGACCGTGGTGACCAAGACCGGACGCAGCGCCGGCCGGCGGATGGGGATCGTCACCATCGAAGACCTCAGCGGGCAGGTCGAGGTGATTCTGTTCCCGAACGATTTGGAGCGGTTCCAGCCGCTGCTCGCGCTCGAGTCGGTGGTGTTCGTGCGAGGGCAGGTGGATCGGCGGCGGCAGGAGCCCTCGTTGCGGGTCAGCGAGGTGATCCTGCTCGACGAGGCCGACGAACGGCTCAGTGCGATGGTCCTGGTCCGGATGGACCCGACCACGACGGCGGACACGTTGCGGGAGATGTCGGAGTTGGTGAAACGCTATCGCGGCGATCGGCCGATCTACCTCCAGATGTGGACCCGGGATGGTATGAAGGTGACGATCCGCGCCGGTTCGGGGTGCGGCGTCCGGCCGTCGGCCGAGTTCCTGCAGGCGGCGGAGGAGATCGTCGGGGCCGGATGTGTGGAGGCGCTGCCCGCCATCCGCGTGCAACCGCAGCCGCTCACCGAGCCGGAGTCGATGCCGGCCGCCCCGGAAGAGGACCCCGCCTGGGCCGACGAGGCGGCGGACCAGTATCAGATGACGGAGCCGTGAAGAAAACGCCGAAAAGTCAAAACGTCAAAAAGTCAAAAGCCAAAACGCCGAAACAAAGATGGAGAACGGGCTGTCCTTGCGGAAGCAGGAACGAAGCTATGGGAGAGCGGATTCTCTGCGACATAGCCCGCGGAGCGGGCGGCGCAGTAATAGCCCCGGGCCATGCACGAAATGTCATGACCAATCACGATAGCGTTTCGCAGGTCCATCTGATACGGAGCGATCGACAATCAGAGTGCCAGCCAATCCTCGAGTCGCAGACCCGCAACCAAGCGAAAGTGCCGGCTGTTGTGCGTAACCAGGGTAAGATCAATGGCCAGGGCGGTGCCTGCGATCAGCATATCAATGGTTGGTACTTTGGTGCCTTCCCGCAGTAACAGCGCACGGAGCTCCCCGCATCGAGGGCAATGTTATCATCCAGTTGCAGCACGGTTACGTCCGACAGAATCGCAAGCAGTCCGGCTTCTCGTTTGTCTGGGTTGCCCGTTGCGTACACCCAGGCGTACAACTCGGCCAAGGACAGGATCGAAACAGAGAGGCCACCGCTGTGTTGGATGAAACGATTTTATTGTAACACAATATCGGTTCCCCCAATACCTGCTTGCTTTCACAGGTTTTCATGCTCCCGATCGATTGTTGCGGAGTTTCCTGCAGGGGGGCGTCGAGATTCAAGCCCGCAGGGTCATCTCGTTCTTTTCGAGCAGGGCGATGAAGTCGACGCGGAAGGATTGGATGTCCTGGTCCGTCAGGGTGCGATCGGGATGGCCTATGACCGCGCGGAAGGTGAAACTGCGCTTGTCGGCCGGGATGGAGCCGCCTTCGAAACTGTCCACGAACGAGAGGCGGCGCAGCAGGTCGTGGTTGTAGGCGGCCAGTGCGCGCTCGATGTCGACGTAACGGCGGGTGCTGTCGACCAGTACGGAGAAGTCGAGTTCGATCTGCGGATAAACGGGCACAGGCACGAGCTTGCGGTGCTCGGGTTTGCCGGCCAGCACGGTCGTCAGATCGATTTCCGCGATGGCGATGGACCAGGCGGCCAGATGCTCGTCGATCGCCCGCTTGAGGGCGGCGGGCACGACGGTGAGTCGGCCGATGTCCAGGCCGTTCCAGTGTACGCCGGCCGACTTGGCTTCATGCTCCCACGGGTAGCGGGGCGGCATGGCCGAGTATCGGAGCGAGCCGCGGAGAATCTGACGCGACCAGGTTTCAAGGTCGGTCTTGAGTCGGCGGATCAATTCGTCCTCGTGACGGCTCTTGCGCCCGGGGGCGACCAGTGCCAGACCGATGCAGCGACGTTCGCAGTCGTCGGCCCGGTCGGCCGGGAAGACGCTGCCGAGTTCGAGCAGTTCGAAGCGGTCGGTGTGGCGGCGGTTGAGATCGACTGCGGCGAGCAGGCCGGGCACGAGCGTGGTGCGGAGATGCTCCTGGCCGGCAGCCGCGGGGTTGCGCAGGGTGATCGTCTTGCCGGGATCGAAACCCAGTTGCCTGGTCCAAGCGTTGTCGAACCAGATGTGGCGGTGGATCTCCGCGTAGGTCAGCCCGACGCACAAGAGCCGCAACGACTGCCGTTCGAGCGCGACGATGGGCTCGGGCTCGGCGTAACGGACGGTGATGTTCGGCGGCACGGATTCGATGGTGCCGTAGCCGATGTAGCGGGCGACCTCCTCGATCACGTCGGCTTCGATCGTGACGTCCTTGGTCGCGCGGTACGTCGGAACCGTCACAGCCAGTTTGCGCCCGTTGGTCGCGACCTTGAATTCGAGCGGGACGAGAATGTCGCGGATGGTATCGGCCGACACCGTGCGCCCGACGTACCGACTGACGAACTCGGGGTCCACCTCGATGACCGTCGGCTGCGGGGGGGTGGGGAAACAATCGGAAAGCCGGCTGATCAGTTCCATCTGCGGCAACTCAGGCCGGGCGAGGTGCACGAACCGCTGGATGGCGAGCACGGTGTTGTGTGGATCGAGCGATTTCTCGAAGCGGGCGCTCGCGTCGGTGCGATGGCCGAGGGCGGTGGCGCAGCGGCGAATGGTCGCCGGTTCGAAGTTGGCGCTTTCCAGCAGCAGGGACTGCGTTTGAGCGGTGATTTCGGTATCCGCGCCGCCCATGATGCCGGCCAAGGCGACGGATCGGCGGTTCGCCTGGATCATCAGAGCGCCTTCGGGCATCACGCGCTCGACCGCGTCGAGCGTGCGGAACTTCTCGCCCCTCTTAGCGACAGCCACCTCGATCCGGTCGATGTGCGTGCCGTCGAACGCGTGCATGGGCTGGCCCAGCTCGACCATGATGTAATTTGTGAGGTCGACGAGCAGGTCGATCGGGCGAAGTCCCACGTGTGCGAGTCGGGCTTGCATCCAGAGCGGCGCCGGCTGCGATCGGACCTGCTTGAAACGCAGGGCGCTGTAACGCGGGCACTTGGCAGGATCGTCGATCACGATGGGGATCGCCGGCAGCGAGGGGTTGTCGACCTCCTCGATCGGCGCGACCGGATAGCGCTTCAGCGGTTGTCGCAGGATCGCGGCGATCTCGCGGGCGATGCCGTAATGGCCCCAGAGGTCCGGACGGTTGGTGATCGACTTGTTGTCGATCTCGATGATCCAATCGTTAAACAAGGCCATGTCGACGGGCTCGCCCGCTTTGACTCGCGGCGGCAGCCACATCGCTCGCTGGCCGACCGTGGGCAGTGCGAGCGCGTCGCCCGGCACGATCATGCCGACGCTGGATCGGCCGGCAATCGGACGCTCGCCCACCGTGCCGACGCCGGGCAGCGTCGAACCCGGCGGGGCGAAGATCACGCGCTCGCCGACCCGGAGGCCTTCAGCCGCGGAAACCGTGTCGATCCGCTTTGCGCCGATGTTCAAGTTCACGGCCGTCAGGCCCGGACCGGCGGGCTCGGCCGCCAGGACCTCCGCGACGATCAGGCCTTTGGCGTTACAGGTGATCTGCTCGACGCCTTCAACCTCGGCGGTAGTGACGGTAAAACGCTCGGCCAACGCGCGCGGATCGAGGTTGGCAGGCAAGTCGACGAAATCACGAATCCAATTGAGCGAGACGAACAAGCCGGATCCCTCGCTTACGTCTGCGACAAAGTTCCTGAAGCCCGCGGCTCTTTGGAGTTACGACACTCGGATGGATGCAATCGCTCAGCTTGAGTCATTTAGTCACACCATCTTCACCCGCCTGCGCCTGTCTCCCCGTAACCCAGGGGAAAACGTGGCGATCAGCGGGACTCGATCAGTCTTTGGCGATGATCGCCGGGCCGGTCCGCTGTTCGGGGCGGATGATGGCCCGGAGGTCGCCGCTGTTGAGCCCCCGGATGTCCTGCACGCCGTACTTCATCATCGCCAGGCGGGTCAGGCCCAGGCCGAAAGCGAAACCGGTGTACTCGCGCGGGTCGATGCCGCCGAACCGCAGCACGTTCGGGTGGACCATGCCGCAGGGCAGGATCTCGATCCATCCGCTGCGTTTGCACGTCGGGCAGCCCGCCCCGCCGCAAATCTCGCAACTCATGTCCAGCTCGAAGCCCGGCTCGACGAACGGGAAAAAGCCCGGTCGGAGCCGCACCTTGACGTCGCGGCGAAAAATCTCGTTCAGGATCAGCTTCATGACCGCGATCAGGTTGGCGATCGAGATGTTCCGGTCGATCATGAGCCCTTCGAGCTGGAAGAACGTATTGGCGTGCGAGGCGTCCTCGGTTTCGTATCGGAAGCACCTGCCCGGCGCAATGACCCGCAACGGCGGGCCGAGTCGCTCCATCGCCCGTACCTGACACGGCGAGGTGTGCGTCCGCAGCAAGCGTCCATTCGTCAGCCAGAACGTGTCCTGCATGTCGCGGGCGGGGTGCAAGGCCGGGATGTTCAAAGCCTCGAAGTTGTAGTAATCGGTCTCCATCTCCGGGCCGGTGGCGACGATGAAGCCCAGTCGGGCGAGGATCTCCTCGACCTCCCACTGGACGGCCGTCACCGGATGAACGCTGCCGCGCGGGACGACGTTGCCCGGGAGCGTCGGATCGAACGCGGGGGCGCCGGCCGCCGCCTGGCGGTCGGCCGCGCGCTCGAGCCTGGCCCGCGCGGTCGCGAATCGATCGATAATTTCTTTCTTGGCGAGGTTGATTTCCTTGCCTGCCGGCCCGCGATCCTCCTGGGGCAGCTTGCCGATGGCCGCCAGAAGCGCGCCCAATGTGCCCTGTTTGCCGGTGAGCCGACTCTCCGCCTGGCGGAGTTCGTCGACGTTCCCGGCGGCCGCGATCAGTTCGTCCGCCTCGGCGAAGGCCTTCTCGATGTCTTGCGAAAGCTGTTCCAGCATGTCCGGGCCATACCTCGGGCAATTCAACCGCATCGTAAAACGAGAGTAATACAATAGGCTTTCTGGGGAGAAACGTCAAAACGTCACAATCGCAGATTCGCCGTGGCGACCGCGGCGAAAGCCGGAGAATCAATGAAACAGGGCCTTCCCACGCATCGACCGATCGCGGAATGGCAGGGGTTCCGCGATTTGTACGCGCGTTTCAGTCGGGCTCGCCCGTGTTTGCACTGATCGGCGTGCCGGTTGCGCCATCGGCCTTCATCGTGAGCGAGCGCAGGGCGGCGCCGAGCTTGCGATCATCCTGGGCGCTGGGATCGGCGTCCTTCGGGCTCCAGGGCTTGATTTTCAAGACCAGGGTGACGCGGTCCTTGTCGGACGCGGGGACCTTGGCGGTGATCGTGCCGGTAAACGCCTTGGCCGGCAGTTCCGCGATCCGCTTCTCGCCGAGATACAGGCCGTTCGACGGATCGACAGCCGCCTGCGGCAGGTGCAGATCGAGGCAGACCGTATAGCTCTTGCCGCGCGTCACCGGCAGGTGAAACTCACTCTTATCGCTCGACCATCGCATGGTCTCGTCCGGCACATCGTCATAGCGGCAGGTCTCGGGTCCGTGGCACTTGTGGAGGAATGCCTGGTCATCGGGTGCGCCGATGTCCAGTCGATAATGCGACCTGGCCTGCTCTGAGGTGTCCAACGCGCCCTGCTCGTTGGCGACGATTTGCGTTCTGCCGCCGGCGTGATTGTCAACACAGAGGCCCCCGGACGCCTGATTGCCCGTTACGATCGCCGATCGCACCTTCGGGCCGACCAGAATATGGCTGGCCCCGGGCCCGAACGTGTTGCCCTGGATAATCGCTTTGCCTGCGTCGAGTTGGATAGCCGGTGCGCCTCGCTTGCTGATGTCCCATTCCAGGAATTGCGTTCCGATGGCCGTAAACTGCATCGCCGGACTGCGAAGCCAGACGCAGCGGTCGATCGGCCCCCAGAAAGAGCAGTTGTTCAAACTGACCTTGCCTCGGGTGGCCGCCTCGGCGATCTCCAGGCAAACCGAGTCGTCGCTGCTCCATCGGCCGACGAATTCACCGTTGGTGATCAGCAGGCCCGGGGCCTGTGAGTCCTCGACCAGCACCGCCCGGCGGCAGCAGTCGGCCCCGATGCCGAGGAAGTTGCCGTTGCAGGTGCCGGACGACGACTTCGAGAACTTGTAGCCCACGCCGTAGCCGAAACAGAACGTATTGATCACGTATTGCCAGTCGGTCCGGGCGAACTCGAACGCGACGCCGTTAATATTGACCCATTTGCAGAACGGGTCGTCGGGTCTGTAGACGACGCCGAAGGGCCAGAAGTGGACGTTCTCGACCCGCCCGATGTCACCGCAGGCGTCGACGTACAGCCCGCGGCAAGTCGGGTAGCCGGTCACGTTGCGGATGAGGAACCGGTGGGCGCTCTGATAACGGATCGCCTCGTACGAGTTCAGGAAACAGCAGTCGAGGATGGCCGTGTTGACCGTGCCTTCGGACACCACGGTCGGGGGGTAGGGCACCGGCGGAACGTCGGTCTGCTTCCATTCGGGGTAAGTGATCATCACGCCGGCCAGCGTGGCGGTGCTGCCGGCCAGACGAATGAAAGGCTCGCCCTCGCGCGATCCCCTGCCCGCCAGCGCCATCAGCACCGAGCCTCCGGGGATGTCTTGGCCGGGCGGCAGGTCCGTCGGGGGCGTCCGGAACGTGCCCTGGAGCGTGACGCCCCCGGGGATCTTCAGATGTCCTTCGATCCGGTAATGGCCAGCCGCCACGTTGACGATCCCGCCGCCCCCGGCCGCCGCCGCGTCAAGCGCTTTCTGAAAGGCCGCGGTGCAGTCGGTTTTGCCGTCGCCGACCGCGCCGGTAGTCGTCACATCGAGCCCGGCGGCGTGAACCGCCGATGCGAGAGACAGTAGAGCCAAGCCTATACAGGATAGCGGTCGCATGTCATGTCTCCGGGGCTGTGGGCCAGTGTCTACACTTGCTCTTCCGGTGGAATATCACCCACGGCGGTGGGTATGTCAACGTGTATAAAGGCGGATCCGTTTTCAGGTTGACCTAGGCGTCCGCAAGGAGCAGACGCTCGGCGGAAGGGCCCATCATTGTGAAGGACTCTGATCGCCTGGGCTGAACGTTGTGCCGCATTCCGGGCAACGCCGCTCGGGCAGGCCGGTGAGGTTGTATCCGCACTGGCGGCACAAGGGATAGAGTTCCACCGGCCCCATGCGGTTGATCTTGTACTGAAGGTAGAGGATCGAAAGGAACAGTGTTCCCAAAGCAGATGACCAGTTGCTGTCTCCTGGTTGTGCGTTTTGCAGAAGATTGATCCGATTGCGCACCATGAATGTATAGATCAGGAGCAACGGCCCGCAGAGCCAGGTAAACGGGTTTACGTTGATGCGCATGGCAAAGCGGGTGCCCGGGAGTATCTGTTCCGTGCAGTCAACGAAAACTCCCAGAACCCAGCAAAGACATGCAACGACAACAAAGACATCCGAGATCTTTTTATGGGGCAAGTAGCGGTCGAGAGTGGATGCGTGGCGTGTTAGCCATACTACGGGATAGATCCAGAAGGTGATGATGGTGAGG
>JAPKGY010000830.1 GCA_026647385.1 Phycisphaerae bacterium
AGTACCGGTCGATATCGTCGCAGAAGACCGCACCCGGCTGATTCGTGTAACACCATCTGGGGGCAGCCTGGGCGCCGGCCGGAATGAAAACCATAACCGCGAAAACCAGAGGGGAAACAGCGCGGCTCGATCCGACGAATCTCATGGTCGACATCTTTCGGGTCCTCCCTGTCCTGGCCGGCCCAGATTTGCTGGAAAGCCTTGCCCTCAAGGCCACGCGACTTTGCGCGTTCATTATACCTCAGCCCGCGCCAGCACCAAGACATTTCCGACGGCCGGGAGCCGGTTGCGATGCGGCCGGCTCGTGGCATGGGCATCTTGCCCATGTCTGCCAGGAGGCCGACGCTTACCTCAAAACTGACGTTCACGGGCTGGGAAGCCCGTGCCACCGGCCACATCGCAACCGGCCCGAGGGCCGGGCCCGGACTCCAGTTCTCGCAAGGATTTGCGTTGACTTGCACACCGCTCCGGCAGGCCGTCCCCACCCTGGGAAACGCCGCCCAAGCGGGGCTCGACGCGCCGGGATCCGCAACCGCGAGCGCGGGCGTCACATGGGAAACGGGATCTGCAAAAGTGGCAGCGTAAAAGTGGCAGAGCCGGTGGGTGAGAGCCCTGTCCTGCCGGGAAGCGCGTGGCTGTAAGTTGCTTTTTTCCCGCCGTTTGCGTGGCCGGTCGTCGCGGATCGCACCCGATGGCACGGGGTTTGCTACGCGCCTCGGCGGCACGTTGAAACGGCCAAAAGAGCGTGGTGCGGAAGCTGAACTTCTCAATAGAGTGGCGAAGCGACCGGGCCGGTCAGCCTTTTTCGGCACTGGTTTTGACGCGTCGCGGATAACGAGCGCCACCGCCGACCCGGCGGTGAGTCGGGGCATCCCAGAACCATTTGCGACGCAGAGCAGTATGAATTCCCAGCTTCGAGCATCGGGCTCCGACGGGCCGGTCGAGTGCGCGGCTTTGGCCTGCGGACGGCCACGCGAACGTGCCCGGAAGGTTATCGGGGTCCTGAGTGACCAGGAGGTATGGATATGCTCGCAAGAACAATGAACCCGTTTGCGGCCTTCAACGAATTACGCAGGGAGATGGATCGACTTCTCGACGGGTTCAGCCCGCGCCTGGACGGCGGGTGGTGGACGAGCGCCACGGCGTTCCCGGCCCTGAACGTCTGGGAGGACGGCGATTCGCTCTACGCCGAGGCCGAGATCCCCGGCGTAAGCAAGAACGACGTCGAGGTTTACACCGTCGGCAGCGAGTTGACCATCAAGGGAACCCGGAAGGGACGCGAGGGCGAAGATCTGGCCTATCACCGCAGGGAACGAGGCGCCGGCGACTTCACGCGGGTCGTCACGCTCCCCGTGGAGATCAACGCCGACAAGGTCCAGGCGTCCCTGAAAGACGGCGTACTGACCGTGACGCTGCCCAAGGCGGACGCAGCCAAGCCGAAGAAGATCACGGTCAAGATGAACTGACAGGAGTGCGGGGACAAGCGGAATTCAGTGCCAAGTAAGGAGGTAAAACGATGAGCACCGCCATGACAGTCAAGAAGCAGGAAGACAAACTCGCCCGCGTCGAGCGGGCGCGCGATCGTCGGACGTACGCGCCGAACGTGGACATCATCGAGACGAAGGACGAGTTCCTCGTACTCGCGGACATGCCGGGCGTGGCGACGGACGCGATCGACATCCAGTATGAACAGGGGGTTCTGACCATGCACGGCAGGGTCGAGCCCCGGCAGGACGAGGACGACACGGTGTACCTGCTTCGTGAGTACGGCGTCGGCGACTTCTACCGATCCTTCCAGATCGGCGAGGGTATCGACGCCGACAAGATCGAGGCGCGCCTGAAGGACGGTGTGATGGAGTTGCACCTGCCGAAGAGCGAGGCCAGCAAGCCGAGGAAGATCTCCGTCACGACGGCGTAACGCGGGAGGAGCCTTCCGGACGAGGATACGCGAATCGCGCGGAAGCCCGACCGCAAGGCTCCCGGAGGTGATGGCCCGAGTCCACGCCTGGAACACAGACATGGCATGTGGAAAGGAGGTAGACCTATGAACCTGATACCCTGGCGAACTAAACGTGAGGACACGAACGGTGGGACCCCGGAAACGTATCCTCTGGCCCGCCTGCGGGACGAGATGGATCGCACCCTCGAACGATTCTGGCGCGATCCCTGGACCGCAAGCTTCGCGGACCTGTTCCCCTCGGGAACGGGCCTGGGCGTGCGGCTGAACCTGGCGGAGTCGGTTTGACATGCAAAGCCGCATTCTCAATGCGGCGGCGGTTAACATTGCCGCAGGGCTCGATCCCGAACGATGCATTATCTTCGTTCAGTCC
>JAPKGY010000831.1 GCA_026647385.1 Phycisphaerae bacterium
TTCCGTCCGCCCTGTCGGACCTTGTCCCGGACTATCTGGACGCCGTCCCGCTCGACCCGTTTGACGGCCAGGTCTTGCGTTATCAACTGACGCCTCAGCGCCTCGTGATCTACTCCATCGGTGACAACCTGAAAGACGACGGCGGCGACGTGGGGCCCAAAGTCAACAAAAACGAACGGGCGACGGACTGGGGCTTCGTGCTCCTGCCGCCCGAGCTTCGAGGCCGGGCGCCCGCGACTACAACAGCTCCAGCAACTCAGCCGGTTGATCGATGACATGGTCGGCACCGGCCGACAACAGCTCCTCCCGGCTGCGGAAACCCCAGGTCACACCGACCGCGGTCGCACCGACGTTGCGGGCGGCCTGCATGTCCGGCGCGGAATCGCCCACCATGAGCACCTCCGCCGGCTTCAAGTCCAAACGAGCGAGGACCTGGCGGGTCAATTCCGCGTCCGGCTTCTTGGGCCGATCCTCGCGACCCCCTTCCACAACCGACCAGGGCCAAGCCTTGAAGAGGGCTTCGACCAGCGCGACCGTGTGCTCGTGCGGTTTGTTCGAAAAGACCGCCAGCTTCAGGCCGTGGGCAGCCAATTCGGTCAGCAGGAAGTCAATGCCCGGATATGCGACGGTGTTATCCAGCCGATGCCGGCGGTAGTGGTCGGTGAAGACCTGCGCCATGGCTGCAACCGTGCTGTCTGGAATGGAACTGTCCGCCGCCCGGCGGTCTGCCCGCAACGCGGCGATGATCGCTCGCCGACAAAGCTGCAGCATCCCGTCACCGATCCACTGACGCACCTCGTCGGCGGCTCGCGGGCCGTAGTTCAGGCTGCTCAGACCGGCATTCACCGCATCGGCGAGATCCGCCAATGTGTCCGCCAGCGTGCCATCAAGATCGAAGATGACCCCGCGATAGCGCATAAGGACCTCCCCCAAAGGCCACGAGATGGTAGATGGCCCGGAGATGAAAGGAAAGGATCAGCGTTGGGCCAGAACCGGGGAGGGTCTGTTCACGAACTTGACCGGTGTGCCGACGCTCACCATCTTCGCCAGGCGCCGGGCGTCCCAGTTCGCCAGTCGGAAGCAGCCGTGCGAGCCGGTCTTGCCGATCAGTTCGGGGTTCGGCGTGCCGTGCATTCCGTACCCGGGCAGGCTCAGGCCTATCCAGCAGCGACCCACCGGGTTCTTCGGCCCGGGTGGGATACTCAGCTTGCCCGGCACCCGTTCCTTGACCTCGGGCCACTTGGCGGGATCGAAGGTGTACCAGGGATCCTGTACCACGCACGCCACGCGCCCGTCGTGAGGGGGCAGATTGGACCTGTCCTTGGCGATCGAACAGTGGAACAACGCCGCCAGCCTGCGATCCCCGTCGATGACGCGAATCACCTTCTCCGCCAGATTGACCTCGACACAGGCGGCCTTCGCGTCGGGCTCGGGCGGCGGCAGAATCGGAACGATCACCTTGTCACCCGGCTTCAGGCTGTTGATCGACCTGCCGGGATTGAGGGTCTCCAGCAGTCCGCGGGTGCAATGGAACTTCTCCGCGAGGACCTCGTCAAGCGACGCATGACCGAGGCGGTCCAACTGGCTCTTGGCGACCCAACTGGTGGGTACCGGCCCAATCTCCTCGAAATCGCTTGAAGCGATCGCGTAACGCCCGAGCACGCGGTCGGGATCGATCTTGAGCGCGGAGGCGGTCGCGTCGTCCAGTTCCCCCGTCTGAGCCAGCCCATGGACGCGCTGAAACTCGCGCGTCGCCAGGCGCGTCTTGGCCCCGATTTTTCCGTCAATGAGCCCCGGCGAGAACGCCACCCGATCGAGCGCGACCTGCCAGGCGAGAACCCGCCGCAGCGCCGCCTCACCGGCGGTCGCTTCACCGCCCTGGCTCGCACCCGAAGCCGCGAAGATGAACGGCAAGAACGCGAGCCCCAGCCATCTCGAACCGCGCATCCGATGAGCAGACATGGCGGCCTCCTTACCCGGCGGAACCATCCCTGTACATAATCATCATAACCTTATCGGTCCGCCGCGTCACCCGGGTTCAGCGGACCCGGAGGCTCCCGGTCGACCGGTCGATCTTATCGGGCTGGACCGCCTTCGGGCATACCCCGCCCGCCGGCCCGAAACATAGCCGTTCCCTCACGCCTTTCGATGGTCAAGCCCCCCGGCCGCCGGGTCGATATCGCGGCATATGGGAAGGGAACTACTCGAGCGTTTTAAGCGGACCGGCCTCCTGCCCAGCCCGCCCGGAGCCGTCATCCGGCTTCTGGACCTCTGCCAGGATGATGAGGTGTCGCTGGCCGACCTGATCGACACGTTGGCCGCCGACCCC
>JAPKGY010000832.1 GCA_026647385.1 Phycisphaerae bacterium
ACTGATAAAGCCGGGCCTGAGGGGGTGTTTGAGCCTGGGCGAAGGGGACAGTCCTCATTTCGCAGTGCGTTTTTGGAGGATCACACCCGCCTGGCGTCGCGCCGCACGCTTTGTCCTGGCGAAATGGGGCCAGTCCCCGAGTTTCTCACACACCCTCTGGGAGGCTGGGATTGCGGCTGATACCGTCCGGTTGGCCCGGCGTATAAACGGATGGCGGGGCCGCCTGGCGTCAGGGCGGGGATTCCGGGGAGGGCGATCCAGGTTCGCGGGCGGGGGATCTGACAGGATCGGACCCTCGGCAGCGTCTTTGGTTATGAGGCAAAAGGACTCCGGAAGTGAACAGGCTTGAAGCCGCAGAGTTGGACATCGACGCTCAGCAGCCGGTGGTCGAGGCGATCCGGCAGGGCGACTCTTACGCCATGACCGAGTTCATCCGGCAGAACGAGCGCTGGGTTCGGGGGGCGATCTTCGGCGTACTTGGCCGAACGAGCGATCTTGACGACGTCGTCCAGCGGGTGTGGATCCAGGTGTGGCGTGAGGCCCGGCGACTGGAGGATCTTTCGCGATGGCGACCGTGGGTTTATCGCATAGCCCGCAATGCCGCGACGGACGCACTTCGTGGGCGTCGGCGCGAGCAGGACGCGATCGTTCGGAAGGCCGAGATGCGATCAACGCCCGGGTCACCGGCGGATGTCCAGTTGGCTGGTCGCGAGCAGGAGCGGCTGGTGTTGGAGTCGATCGCCGCGCTGCCCGAGATCTATCGGGAACCGTTCGTGCTCAAGCACCTGGAGGACCTGAGTTACAAGGAGATCGGCGAGTTGCTGGGCCTGCCCCCGGACACGGTGGAAACGCGCCTGGTCCGGGCCCGTAGACTGTTGCGCGAGCAACTGGCAGGCAAAGTGTGAGGAATCCTGGCGATCGTGATGTCTTGGCTTTTCGTATGGATGAGAGAACCGAAAACCTGATCACTCGCCGGCTCGACGGTGAAATCACCGAGGCGGAATCGCTCGAGTTGGACAAGGCGCTGATCCGTTCGCCGGAAGCGCGTGCCTACCTGGAGGAGCAGGCGCGTATCAGCCGCCTGGCAAGCCGGGCCTTGGAGACGGCGATCGTCGCGCGTGACGAAGAGGTCGTGCCGTCCGTCGCACCGCCGGCCTGGCCTGCGCGGGACAGCCGATGGCAACGCTACCTGCGGTCAGTCGTGGCGGTGGCGGCGGTATTCGTGCTGGCTGCGGTGGTTGCGACGCTGCCCGTCGGGAAGTCGCGAACCGCGAGTCCGGGCACGTTCGGGGTGGATCGTGGCACCGGCACAGCGGGTCGGGCGGAGCAACCCGTGGATACCGTCCCAGTGTCCGAGGGGGCCTGGCCCGGCCTGCCGCACGCCGGCCGCCACCAGGTTATCGGCGTGTACGACGACGAGACCGGGAGCCTGTATTTGCTGGAAATGAGCCCGCGAACTGGCGGGAGTACTTCGGAGGTGCGGGACTTCTAGTTGGCCGTGCGCGATCGTGCGACATTGAAGAGCCGCGGGCTTCAGCGCTCGTCGCCGTGGCGACCCGCGCGGTTTCGCGTTTTGACGGGCGCCGCGGGATCGCGCACGGTCAAAGCGGGAGGCCCATCCAGAAGTCAAGAGGGTCTACTGGACTCGGGCAGCCGCGACCGGTCGCTCGCTTGAGAATGGAGGAGTGCTGAAGATGGACCCGACAATCCGCTTTTTGACGGCTGCGTGCTTCTTGGCATCCCTACCGGCGACGGCGTGGGGTCAGCCGGCTAGTCCCCTGCCGGGCGAGCCTCTTGTCGCCGATGAACCGGTACCACCGCATGTGTTTCTTGCCGAGGCGGCTGAGCCACGAGACGCCGATGCCAGTTGGATCGGAATCGAGATCGAGCCTGTTCCGCCAGCGGTGGCTGCCCACCTGACGACAGGGTCTGCGGGCCTGATGATCCGCAACGTTTTCAAGGACAGCCCGGCGGACAAGGCCGGCCTGGATCGCTATGACGTGCTGCTCAAGATTAACGGGCGGAAGGTGGCACCTGACATCGGCGAATTCACGCGTTACGTCCGCGGCCTCGCAGCCGGCGACACGGTGAGACTCGAGGTCGTCCATGCCGGCGGGATGAAGGAAGTCGCCCTTCAGACGACGCGCAGGCCGGCGCACTTGGAGCCCAAGTACCCGCCGGAGCCCGGCGCATACGACTTCCGCGGACGCATCTACCGGCGCGGCCCCGGCGGCTGGATCCTCGAGGACCTCGGCCCGATCCCCGCCCCCGGCGAGCTGCCCGGCCACATCAGGAGGTACGCGGACAAGCTCTTTGCTGAGCCTCTCC
>JAPKGY010000833.1 GCA_026647385.1 Phycisphaerae bacterium
TGCTGCTCTCCCTCTCCCTTTTCGCCGGGGAAACCGCTCCCTTCAGCGTGGAATCTCCCAAAGTAGCGCTGAGCGGCATCGATTTCACCCTGAAAATCACGCCATCCATCCGGCTGACTCATCGTCGGACCTTTTCACCATCAGCGTCTCACCCGCCGTCGGCGGGCGGATGTTCGTGCAGGCGGACGGCAGCCTGAACACCGCTCCCAGGTGGGCAAACCGGGAGAGTTGGGCCGCCAAGACCGTGACCGGCTTGCTTCCGGGCACAACCTACACCTTCTCCGCGAGGGCCTCCGCCAGCACGGCCGGCTCCTGCCCGTCCGCCTGGAGCGCCGGTGCTCAGATGGCGACGACCGCGACGATTCCTCCCATCAAGCCCTATCACGGCGAGCCCTTCAGTCCGTGGGTCCGTGGCCAGTGCCCCTTCCGGTCGGTCGGGCCCGATGAGTGGGAGCCTATTTGGAATCTGACCGACGGATCGATGGGCCGAGGCTTGGCCGGCGGCCTGGATGCCGACTGTTATGACTGGCGCGACATCGACAGCGGCTCCGGCTGGGGGACTCCCGCATGGAGCGGCCGATACACCACCTTGGAGTTCCTTCAGCAGGCACGCGATCGCCGGGCGGTGCCGCTGATCACCGCCAACATGTTCGGCGGCGGGTACCGGGATTGGGCGAACCCCACCTATCCCGGCGTCTTCGTCTGTCAGACCGTGAACCCCGACGGCCTGGCCGCCGACTGGGTGCGCTATACCAACTTCATCGTGCAGAGCCACCGCCAGGGCGACGAGGGCTCCCTCTCCGGCGAGGATCTGCGCGTTTACAACTCGATCAGCAACTGGGGCGGACGACCCAAGCTGCTCGCCGGCGCCGAGGGCGGTGTGCCCAGGGTGGAGTACTGGGAAATCGGCAACGAACCCGAACTCGGCGGATATGGCGATTTCCTGACCCAACACTATTTGGGGCCGACCGCCTATCGAGATCGATACAAGCTCGTCGGCGCCGCCATGCGGGCGGTCGACCCGACGGTGAAGCTGGGGCCTTGCCTCATCAACCCGTCCGACCCCGCCGGCAGCGGGCAATGGCTGACGGCTTTGGCGGCGGACCCGGCCGTCCCACTCGATTTCGTCGCCTACCACCCGTACTACAACAGCATCAAGCAGAACTGGGGATACGGCGAGGGAATGACCAACGCGCTGAGGGATTACAAGAGCTTCCTCAACGGCAAGACCGCCGCCATGCGGTCGTTACTGGGTTCGTACGGTCGGAACTGCGAGTTCGTCGCCTCGGAATGGAACGCCGTCAATTGGGATGCGCCGGACTATATGCAGGCGTCCATGGCCGGCGCGCTGGGCACGGTCGAAACCTGCTTTACGTTCGCCGAAGACGGCGTGTTGGCCGGCGGATACTGGGCCAAACCCAACCGCGTTCTCGGCGCCAGGCAGGCGTTCGCCGGACTCGTCGACCATATGGGCGATACGCTGGTCATGACCGGCGACCAGCTGGGCTATGGATCAGCCGTCAGCAACTTCCGAATCTACGTGACTCGCGATAGCAGCGCGCCCGACAAGGTCACGATCTGGGGCCTCAATCTCGACGACGAGCAGCCGGTTACCGTCAACCTCGGCCTGACCCATTGCCAAGTCGTCTCCGCCACGCTCAAACACCTCGGCAAACCCGGCGACGACGCAGCCGGAGGCGATACGAGCCTGACCACCTCCACCGGCATAGCCTGGGACGAGCTGGACGTGACTGCCGGGTTCGACCCCGGGAACTTCGCCTTCACGCTCGAAGATGCCGAGATCACCTTGCTGATCGTACACATCGAGCCCATCGACAGCGATGGGGACGGTCTCCTCGACCATCTCGACAACTGTCCGGAACTCTCCAATCCCGGCCAGGAGGACCTGGACCAGGATGGCATCGGCGACGGGTGCGACGAGGATGTCGATGGCGACACGGTTCCCAACGGACAGGACAACTGCCCGGTGATCGCCAATCCCGCGCAGGAAGATCTGGACCAGGACCAGATCGGAGACGCCTGCGACGACGACCGGGACGGCGATGGGGTTGTCAACGAACAGGACAACTGCCCGATGGCCGCCAACCCGGGCCAGGAGGATTCCGACGCCGACGGCCTCGGCGACGTTTGCGACATGTGCCCGAACAACGTCGCCGGCGTCCCCGTGGACGAGCGGGGCTGCCCCTTGGAAACGCCCGGCGATTTCGACGGCGATGGCGATGTGGATCTGGACGACTTCGCCCGTTTCCAGGCGTGCCTGTCCGGCGGTTTCGTGCCGCAACCCGCCGCCGAGTGCCGGAAAGCCA
>JAPKGY010000834.1 GCA_026647385.1 Phycisphaerae bacterium
TTCCACCGCGACGGTCGGGGATACCACCCCGATTTCGCAAACCCCTGTTTCCGCGGATGAGGCGACCGCGCCCGCCTCCGACGATGTGTGGGCGAAGCTCACGGCCCGGGCGAGCACCGATCGAGTCCTCTTTGCCCTGCGGCGGCGGACGCACGTTCAAGTCGACGGCCTCCTGGGTTCCGCTGAATGGAGTCGGAGCTTCCGCGCTCATCCGTTCGATCCCGCTCAGCCCCGATCCGCTTCCTGTCCGGTGATTCTCAGCCTCCATGACGCCGACCATCTCTTTCTGGGGGTCGAATCAATCGCTTCCGCCGGCTGCGGCGCGGACGGCGCGTTGCCCGACCGCTTCGAGGCCGCCGTCGCTGCCGATGATCGGTCCACACGCTACCAATTCGTTTTGGATCGGTCGGGCTCCCGGACCGCCCATCGACTGACCAGGGACCAATGCGTTCCCATCGCGGTCGAGGCATGGCAGGGTGCTCGTCATGTCTCGTCCGGCCGTGTCTCCGTCGAGATGGCCTTGCCCTGGCGTGTTTTCAACAGGGCCGCTTCGGATGAGAGCGCGGCCCTCAGTTTGACGGTCAGGTTCTGTCCCTCGCCCGTCAAGGCGGCAGCCGTTACCGATGTGCCGGCTTATGCCTTTTTCGAATCGTTACGCGGCTTCACTCTGAAGCTTGTTACCCTGGCGGATCGACTGCCGCCCGGTGCCGGCCTCCAGGCCGCGAACGGACTGATGGACCCCGAATATGGCGCCCTGCAGTGGGCCCCGCCAAAGGTCAGCGTTCCGCCGGACAATGAACTGGTTATTCCTCTGACGATCCACCGAACAGCCACCCATTCCGCCGAGTATGACGATTCCGAACCGGTGACCGCACGCTTGATTTCTCCTGCCGGTGCCGTATCCCTGTTGAAGGTGGTGGCGGACGAAACCCCCTCCCCACCGGACTCATCCGTGCGGTCGGTTCGCCTGGTTGTTCCCCCGGTCGAGCAAACCGGCCTGTACGAAGTTCAATTGACTCGTCCGAACGCGAGCCTCGCGACTCCGCTGATTTCCTGGCCTCTTTGGCGCGTCGCCGAGTGGCTCGGGCCGACCCGCGAGTTGTTAATCCGTCAGCGCGAGGAAATCGAGAAGCATGCGGACCCCTGGCGTCGGTCCCTGGCCGTCGCCCACCTCGACCGGGCGATGGCCGACGTCGACTCGGCCGACGCCCTGGATGCCGTGATGCTCTCCAGTCTGCGCGCCGTTCGGCTCGCGGCCGAAGCCATTCGAGACGACCGGAATCCGCCCGTGCCCATCGGCACCAGCAAGCTGTTGCTCCCCACCGACGAGCGCGAGCCCCAGGGGGGGTGGGAGAAGCCCGGGGACCGTCCCCATTTCGCCGGGACGAAGGATGGGTCGTTGGGCCCGGTGGGTCTGGTCCGTCAAAGCTCTGCTGCGGAACGGGGACGGTCCCCCTCTCTCAGGGCTTCTCACACACCCGCTCAGGAAATCGTCGTTCACGTGCCCGCCCACTACGACGCGAACTTGGCCTGGCCCTTTTGCTGGTGCAAGCCGAGCGTCCCGAACATGATCGCGCTCGATCCCATCGACACCGTTCGTGCCCGGCCGCTGCTGTCCGCCCTCGAAAGCATCCTGAACGTGGACCCGGATCGGTGCTATCTCTTCGGCTGGTGCGGGTTCGCGTACCTCGTCACCGATCTCATCGCCGATGCCCCCGAGCCCTGGGCAGCCGCGGAAATGATGCTCCGCGCCCGGTGGTCCCCGACGGTGGGCAACGCGTGCAACGTTCCGATCCGCATCGTCGCGCGCCCGCTGGATCCGAACGAGCCCGGAGACACGACGGTCCCCCAGGCCGCCGCCGCTTGGGCCAGGAGCCGGGGCTGCAACGTCGAGTTTCTGAAGCCCGACGACTATGGCAGGCACGTCTATCCGAACGACGAGCAGTTGGCCGACATCGCCCGATGGCTGCTGCGGCATCGTCGCGTACACGCTCCTTCGCACGTCGAATGCATCGCCGAGACCCTCGATAATCCCGGCAAGTACTGGGTCCGGATCGACGCCTTCGCCGAGCAACGCACTCTCGCCGCCATGACCGCCGATCTGCGGGATCGAGCCGTCTCGATCCGAACCAACGGAAACGTTCTCGCCTATACACTCGATCTGGCTCGCGCCCCGATCCCCCCGGACGCCTCATCGATCACCGTGGAGCAGGATGGCCGGCAAGTCGGCGTCGTTCCCACCCACCGGGTCCCATTTCGTTTCAGCCTCGCGCCCGCCGGATTCTCCGAAACGCCCTGCGTCAAGCGCCCGGGCCGCAACGGCCCCA
>JAPKGY010000835.1 GCA_026647385.1 Phycisphaerae bacterium
TCTGTGGCATCGCTGGGCGGATGACGTTGGTGTGGTGCCGTGGGACGAGCTGGTGCCGGCGAAGAAGGGGAAAAGGCAACGAACCCAAAGCCGGCCGGCCAAATGATCGCACGGATGCGTCGTTGATTTGTGCCCTTGGAGTCCTTCGTGGTTCAATCTTCTTTTTACCACGAGGATCACGAAGGACACGAAGGCAGGTGCGTCAAAAACATGCTTTTGTTTTGAAAGGCATCGAGGATGAGCGGGGAGGTTCACGCCTTGCTGATGTGGTCGGGGTATTTGAGCAGGTGTGCGGCGATGTTGTCGGCGTATTTCTGCATGGCGGCCTGGAGGATCTCGGGGGTGTCCTTCTCGGTCGAGGGGTCGACGAGCGGGGGCGTGCCGATGAGGTGAAAGTAGAAGTTCTTGCGGGACACGACGAAGCCTTGAATGATCGGGGCGCCGCAGCGCAGGGCGATCTGGAGGGTCCCGGTCAGGAACTCGCGCTCCTGGCCGAAGATGGTCACCTTGGCGGTCTTGAGACGGAGGCCGCGCATGCGACTGACGTCGAGGGCACTGCCGAGGATGAACTGATCGTGGAAGCAGCGGTAGAGGTCGCGGGGGTAGGTATCGGTATAGAACATGCGGATGTCGCGGAACTCGGGGAAAGTCTCTTCGTATTTTTCCTGGACGTAGCGGCGGAGGTTGCCCTCGTTGGGGTCGCGGACGCCGGCCACCTTGTAGCCCATGAGGGCCATGAGCAGGATGGCGACGTGGTGTGAGCCGTTGTGGCTCATGCAGATGTAGGCGCCCTTGCCGCGTTTGAGACCCTCGTCGAGGTACTCGCGGTTGTGATACTTGATGCGGTTGATGATCTTCTCGCGGGGCAGCTTGTCGAAGATGAGGTAAAAGAGCTTGTCGCAGCGGGTGCGCATGCAGTGTTGCCAGCAGATCCGTTCGACGGACTGGGGGATCTGGGAAGCGTGTTGGCCGAAGGTCTGATGGAACCGTTCGCGGAAGCGGCGGCGACGCTTGTGATTGATGAGATACTCGAGCGTGCCAAAAAACTGGCCGAACAGGTAAAGCCCCTTGAGCGAGAAGCAGCGGGCCCATGCCCACAGGAAGCCGCGGGCAAGCATGAATTTGAAGCGCGTGAGCGTGCTCAGCCCGGACGAGTCGGCGTCGGGACTGGCATCGGCTCGGTCAGCGATCGCCTGGTCGGCTGCCATCGTACCTCGACAATATCCGGCGGCGGTGGAACGCGGCGCAGGGGACGGATTTGACGCGGTGTCCTCTCCCGCGCCCGGTCGCCGCTATTGCGCGGGGAGTATGGTAGCATGAAGCCGTGGACCCGACAACGACGGGCGGGAGGGTAAGCCGGGGCCGGGTGGGTGAAGGGAGGGACCCGGGGACGTGGAAACACTCAGACGCGGAGATCTGGATCTCGGAAACGGATGCCGCGGCGGGTCGGTCGCGTACCGCCTCGGCCCGCGGGTCCGGCAGGGAGCCGTAGAAAAGCGGCCCGGGGTATTCTATTATCCAGGGCCATGGAGCTGTTCGACCAGCATGTGCATTCCTGGCTTTCGGCGGACTGCCAGGCGGACCCGGCGGAAAACGTCGGCCGGGCGATCCAGGCAGGGTTGGCCGGCCTGACGTTTAACGAGCATTACGACACGCACCCCAGCGAGCGGGACCTGTGCATTTACGATTATGAGAAGATCGGTCAGATGCTGGATCACCTGCGGACCGAGTACGGGGCACGCGTGTTCATCGGGCGAGGGATCGAGGTCTGCTATCAGCCGGCCATGATCGACGAGATCCTGCGCCACGTGGAGATGCACGCTTTCGACGTGGTGATGCTCAGCGTACACTTTTTCGAAGGGCGGGCGCTTCACGAGCGGGACCAGTGGGAGGGGGTGGACCCGGCCCGCGCGACGCGGAAGTACCTCGAAGGGGTGCTCGACGCCGCCCGCCTGGCGCTGGAGCTGAAGCGCCAGGGGCGCCGGCCTTTCGACGTGCTCGGGCATCTGGACCTGGTGAAACGCTACACGCAACGGTATTTTGGTACGTATGACGTCCGGGCATGCCGGGAGATCGTCGAGGAGATTCTGAGAACGTGCCTGGAGGCGGATCTGGTCATCGAGTTGAACACGAGCACCCTGCGACAGGCGCTGCCCGAGCCGTCGCCGGCGGAATGGGCGGTGCGACGGTACGCGGAGCTGGGCGGGCAGGCGATGGTGCTGGGCAGCGACGCTCACAGGAGCGAAGACGTCGGAGCCGGGCTGGCGGCCGCCACGGAGGTGCTGAGGAGGGCGGGGATTCGCAAGCAAGCGGTGTTCC
>JAPKGY010000836.1 GCA_026647385.1 Phycisphaerae bacterium
GGACTTGCCGGTCATCGTCATCACCGCTTTCGGCACGGTGGCCGGGGCGGTCGCCGCGATGAAGCAGGGGGCGGTCGACTACATCCAAAAGCCTCTGTCCATGGAGGAAGTTTCCCTGGCGGTCGAGCGCTGCCTCGAACATCGCCGGATCCGCAATCGCCTGGACGCCTTTCAGGAAGCGCAGCGCCGCCAGTCGGGCGAGATGGCGATTGTCGGCGAGTGCCCGCAGATCAAGGCGGTTCTTTCGCTCGCTCAGAAGATTGCCAGCGTGCCGAGCGATCCGAGCGGCGGCCTAGTGACGACTCTGGTGCTCGGCGAGACCGGTACGGGCAAGGAGATCGTCACCCGCTACATTCATCACCACGGCCTGCGACCGGATCGGCCCTTCGTTCAGGTAAACTGCACGGCTATTCCCGAGACGCTCTTCGAGGCCGAGCTGTTCGGTTACGAGAAGGGCAGCTTCACCGACGCCAAGGCCACCAAGAAGGGCCTGATCGAAATGGCCCAGGAAGGCACGCTGTTCCTCGACGAGATCGGGGACATGCCGCTGGCCACGCAGGCGAAGCTGCTCGTCGCGATCGAGAGCGGGCGTTTTCGCCGGATCGGTGCGACCTCCGAGCGGATCGCCGACGTTCGCGTGGTCGCCGCCACCAACAGCGACCTGCAGCGCAAGGTCGACCAGGGAACGTTTCGGGCGGATCTGTACTATCGGCTCAAGGTGTTCACGATCGATCTGCCGCCGCTGCGCGAACGGGGCGACGATCTGGTGCTCCTGACAAACAGTTTTCTCGAGCAGTTCTGCCGGAAGCTGCACAAGCCGGTGCCCCAGGTGCCGCCTCAGGCCCGCGAATTGATCCGCCGGTATCCCTGGCCGGGGAATGTCCGCGAACTCGCCAACGTGCTTCAACGGGCGGTGCTGGTGAACGACAGCACCGTCCTCGAACCGGGTTTGCTGGGGATCGGCCTGGGCGGGTCGGCGCCGGTTTCCGGGCCGAGCGGGCCGGATTTGACCTTCGATTTCCGCAGCGACGATTGCACGCTGGAGGCGGTCGAACGCAGACTGATTCAGGCCGCTCTGCGGCACACCGAGGGTAACGTCTCCGAGACCGCCCGGATCCTCGGGCTGACCCGCGGCGGTCTGCGTCATCGCATGGACAAGCTGGGCCTGTCCGAACCGCGCACCCCGCGCGACAGCAGTGTCTGAACCGGTCCGCGCAAGAGCGGCGGCATGGAGCGGGCCCGCCCCAACATCGCCGCCGCCGATTGGACTCGGAAGTGGTCTGACGATCGCAGGCAACTGGCCGACCACACGGCCTCGCGGCCGCCGGACTACCTGGGCCGGATGATCCCCGCACTGACGCCGAGGGACCCCCGATTGCCGAGTTCAGCCTGGAATCCGTGCGTTGCCTGTCGGAGGAGTCACCGTGAAGGCTGGCCGGGACGACCGGCGGCACGGCGATAGCACAGACGCATGCCAGCGGGAAGAGGACATGCATCGGATGTCGAAGAATAAGATCGGCCCTCGTGGCTTTTTGTTTCCGCTTGGCGGCGTCATGCTGGCGTCGATAGGCCTGCTGCTATCGGGCTGTCTGCAGCCGGCCCGAATCCCGGTCATTCTCGACACGGACATCGGCAGCGACATCGACGACACGTGGGCGCTGGCGATGATTCTTTGCTCCCCAGAGCTGGACCTCAAACTGGTCACGACCGATTCGGGCAACACGGTCGGCAAAGCCAGGATCGCCGCCCAGTTCCTCGAACGGGTCGGGCGCACGGACGTGCCGATCGGGATCGGCCGACAGATCAGCGAAGATACGGGTCCCCTGGGGAATTGGGCCGCGGGCTATGACCTTGCCCGCTATCCTGGGAGGATTCACCCGGACGGCGTGCAGGCGATCATCGACGCGATCATGCAGGCGCCGCGTCCCACGACCCTGTTGGCCATCGGGCCTGTGCCGAATCTGGCGGAGGCTCTGCGCCGCGAGCCTCGCATCGCCCGGCGGGCCCGCCTGGTCGCCATGGGCGGCAGCGTCGAGAGGCAATATGACGGACGACCCGGCCGATGCGCCGAATGGAACGTCAAGGCCGATCCCACCGCGGCCCGGACCGTCTACACGGCGGACTGGGACGTCACGCTGGCCCCGCTGGACACAGCCGGCGTCGTGCGTCTGACGGGTCCGGACTACTCCCGCGTCCGCGATTCGGACAATCCCATTGCCCGAACGGTCATCGAGTGCTACCGCGCATGGGCGAGGAACATCCCCGCAGCCATCGATCCGGAGGTCGCCAGTTCCGTGCTCTTCGACACCGTGGCGGT
>JAPKGY010000837.1 GCA_026647385.1 Phycisphaerae bacterium
GGACAGCATATTGCTTTCCCTCCAGCGTGGAGATTTTGATATTGCGCTTAATGGTATTGAGATTACGTCTGACAGGGCACAAACCGTATCGTTTACTCGCCCCTACTATGTATATGTCCCGCCCGTCGGCACGGTCATGCCCACCGGCTGATCCAGGATCGAGGGCGGCTCCGCGCCCCCGCCGATGACAAAGCCGTACAGTTGCAGCATCGTCCCGTTGAATACGTCCGAGTCCTTCAGGCCGAAGCCCGGAACGTAACCCGCGTCGGTCCACTGCCAGAACCACCATTTGTTGAAGACGCCGATCGAAGGCGTCCCGTGCTGCGGGTCCGGGTTGTAGAGATATTGGGCGATCCAGAGATCGCGGTTGGCTACGGTCGAATTGAGATAGTGGGTCGCGTAGTTGGTGTTGGTGTAGATGATGCACTCGACGCCGGTGAGCGCCTCGACCCGGTTGATGAATGCGTTGACCCAGTTGGACAGAGCCGTCGCTCCGAGCGTGTATCCGTCCTCCAGGTCCAGGCACGGACGAAGCCAACCATCCGTCATGTATTGCCCCGCGTGAGTGACGAAATAGTCCGCCTCGGCGGTGGCGCTGTAGGTCTGCGGGTGGCAGAAGTGGAAGACGCCCATGTACATGCCGGCCGCCGCGCCCTTGGTCATGTTGTCGTCCATCGTCCAATCGATGAACCACGTGCCGTCCGTGGCCTTGGTATAACAGAACACAAAACCGCCGGCGTAGGCCTCGTCCCAGTCAGCCTGGTCGTGCGTACCCTCCCAGTGCGACGTATCCCAGCCCTGCGGACGCTGGGCGAACGCCGGAGGGCTCGCGGTCAGCAGCGCAGCCTGAACCACGATGCCGCATGCGGCCACGAGGCGGTGCATCCGATCAGCCACCAAACGAATGCCGGTTTTCTCGCCACGGTCGATGCGAAGGACGTGTTGCATGTTCCCCCCCTGTCTCTGTGTAAAGCATACGGATTCCGGGCCGTGCGTTCAACCCATAACACTCGATCATTGGGGCGTAACTCGCCAGCCGCGGAGCAAAATGAGGACAGGCACCGCCTTAGAACGATACACCAGGGGGCACGGTTTGGCTGAAAACAAAGGACCTCCCGTCACCGGAGATCCCGCACGGGCGGAGCCAGTCCCCATTTTGCCGGCCGGCGAGTTACGCCCGATTCGTTACGGAACCGCCGAATCTGCCACGGGCCCGTTAGAGACCGAATTGGGGGGCGGGACCACCTGCCCGCAAGGCCGCCGGCTTGGTTCGTTCAGCCTGTCCGATAGAATGGCGACCATGTTTCGCTTTGAGATTCACCACTCCGAGCCGACCGGCGGCGCCCGACGGGGGATTCTTTCCCTGCCGCACGGGAGCGTGCGGACGCCCGCCTTCATGCCCATCGGGACCCGGGCGGCCGTCAAGGGCATCCTCCCCCAGCAGGTTCGCGAAAGCGGGGCCGAGATCATCCTCGGGAATACCTACCACCTCGTGCAAAGGCCCGGGACCCAGATCATCGCCGAGTTCGGAGGCCTGCACCGGTTCATGGGCTGGGACGGCCCGATCCTCACCGACAGCGGGGGGTATCAGGTGTTCTCGCTGGCGGACCTCAACAAGGTGACCGACGACGGCGTGACCTTTCGGTCGCATTTCGACGGCCAGTACCTCCATATAGACCCCGAGTCCGCCATTGCCATTCAGAACAGCCTGGGGGCGGATATCATCATGGCGTTCGATCAATGCCCGCCCGGCGATGCCGACCCGGCTCTCGCTTCGGCGGCGGTCGAGCGCACGGTTCGCTGGGCCGATCGCTGTCGGCGGGCGCACCGCAGGACGGACCAGGCCCTCTTCGGGATCGTTCAGGGCGGCATCTATCCCGAGTTGCGCCAGGACTGCGTTTCGGTCGCGAGCCGGCGGGCGGTGGCGGCGACCCGTTCGGCCCGTTCGACCCGGGTGACGGTATTGGAAATGCGGTGACGGGCGGCAGCGGCATCGGCCTGGGCGGCGGCCCGTTCCGCCTCGGCGGCCCGCAGATCGGCGCGCGCGTAGGTGCGGTTGCGCCAGGGGATCTCCGAGGAGAACGCGAGGCCGACGATGTCCTGGTTGCCCATGCTGCTGCGTTCCCGTTCGAAACGGACTCCGATGGACGTCATCGGACGGGCGCTGGCGCGGGCCATCCGGCCCATGGCGTTGGCCTCGGCGATGCGGGCGGCGGCGACGGCGAGGGTCGCGGCGTCGGCCGGGTTTATTTCGGTCGTGGCCGGGGCGGAAAAGGCGGGGAGCGGGGCTTCCGGTGCGAGGGCGAGCCGGCCGCGG
>JAPKGY010000838.1 GCA_026647385.1 Phycisphaerae bacterium
AAGACCGGTGACTGGGACTAAGTCGTAACAAGGTAGCCGTAGGGGAACCTGCGGCTGGATCACCTCCTTTCTAGGGGATTACCTGGAAACGTCGTCGGCGAACAGCCGGCAACGAGAATGTCAGCACGCTTTCTCGGCGCACACACACTGTTACTTGATATAACGACGCCCGGCCTGCGGAAACGCACGCCGGGCGTCGGTGTTTTTACAGACTGCCAGCCCCCCGGGTCCACAGGCGGCGTAGTCCGGGGACGCGGCGATGCCGCGAGGAGAAGAAAAGGCACACAGGCCCAAAGGCACAGAGGTCACCCAGAAGAGCGGAACGCGGAGGACGTCGCCATGTTGGTGCCTTCGTCGGCAAGGGCGCCCCGTCCACTCAAGCATCCGATTGAGCACCTCTTCATCCCGGGACTCGGCGACGTGGTCGCTCATCGGGTAACGGCGAGCAAGAATCATTCTCAACAGGAGCGGGGACACTTCCATCCCGGCGCCAATCTGACTTGGCCTCGGAGCATTGGCGCGCTCACGACGGGCAGGCCCTGGCGGGTAGAGGCCGTGCTGCGGGCTTCATTGGGTTCCTCGGTCGCGCATCGGACTCGGGAAAAACGGGCCAACGGATTAGCTCGCCACAGCGACTCGTCGAGGCCACCCATGCCACCCGCGACTTCGGCCTCCTGAATTCGTTCGCAACCGGCGGCGCCCACCCCGGCCGAAGAAGGTCGAGGCCGCGAGCACCGGCTACTGGGCCCAGGACTCTCGCAGATTAACGCAGATGGAGGACACGGAGTCCAACCCGGTGGGCGCATCGGGAGTCTGGGTTACAATTATCGAACGCGGTTCGGCGATACGGTTTTGCGAGGGTATTGGGCCGATCTCGACTTGGAACCAGCGGTCCGGGCTGTGATTCGACGCACACCACATCAGAAAGGACGCGTGACGCATGGCACGATTCAGCGGCAGGTATCCGGCGGCGGTGGGGATGGTTGCGGCACTGACCTTGGGGGCTTTGCGGGCCGGGGCGGATGCGCCGGGTGGTGCGCGAACGTATCCGTCGCCGCCGGCTGATTTTTTCCCCTACGGCGCCATGCACATGAGCACGATCTCGCACTGGCAGCACTATCTGCCCCCGCTGGACGAGTGGACGGCTTACATGGACGCGGATCTGGCGCGGATGAAGGAGGTCGGGTTCAACTCGCTGGCGGCCCACGTGGACTGGTACGACATCGAGCCGGCGCCGGGGGAGTTTAACTTCGCGCGTCTGGACCGGCTGCTGGATCTGGCGGGCAAGCACGGGCTGAAGGTCCTGCTGTGGCCCTGGCCTGAACTGCAACCGGAATGGGTGGGACGCCAGTACCCCGAGGGCTTGTGGCAGTCGGGCACGGATATCAAGCCCGGCCCGGCCTGCTGGGACCATCCCGAGGTCCGGGCGTCCATCGACCGATTCGTGCGGACGGTTGTGGCCCGGTACAAGGATCGGCCTTCGGTCCTGGCCTGGGACGTCGGCGCGGAGGCGGGGATCTGGGTAACGGGGGCCACGCCGGTGGATCGCGCTCCCGGCGCTGAGCTGTACTGCTACTGCCCACACACGACGGCGGGTTATCGCGAATGGCTGAGGAACAAGTACGGCTCCCTGGAAACGATGAACGAAACGTGGGGCACGTACTTCAAGAACTGGTCGGAGATCGAGCCGGTCCGCGTGGGGATCTTCGAGCGGGCCCAGATCTACTGGCAGGACTGGCGACAATTCATGCTGTGGAATACGGCGGAGTTCCAGCGGATCAAGGCTGAGGCTGCCCGGGCGGTCGACCCGAGCCGCCCGATCACCTGCCATCTGGGCGGCTGGGGCTGGGGCTATGTATACGGCTGCACCGACGAGTATCAGATCTCGCGGCATTTCGATTACGTCGGGGCCTCGTTCTTCCCCTTCTGGCTGGAGCGATGGCTGCCCGGGGGCGCGGCGTACGATTCCAGTCTCGGGGCGATCCTTCTGGACGGCATCCGATCCGCCAGCGGCGGCAAGCCCATGTGGGTCGAGGAACTGCAAGGCGGGCCGAGCATTTACGGGCTGAGCTACCGTTCGCGTTTCCCGACGCCGGCCGACGTACGGCTATGGACTTGGCA
This sequence comes from Phycisphaerae bacterium, assembly GCA_026647385.1. GTDB lineage: Bacteria > Planctomycetota > Phycisphaerae > UBA1845 > PWPN01 > JAPKGY01. The sequence goes on from JAPKGY010000838.1 coordinate 2,122, forward strand.
GTCCGTCGCCCACGGCGCGTCGGGCATCTTCTATTGGAACTGGCGGCCGGAGACAACCGGCATCGAGGCCGGCGGGTTCGGCCTGGTCCACAACGACGGCAGCCTGACCGACCGGGCGCGGGCGGCGGGCGAGGTCGCGAAAGAATTGAACCGCCACGCGCGGCGGCTGCTGGCCAGTACACCGGTGCCG
>JAPKGY010000839.1 GCA_026647385.1 Phycisphaerae bacterium
ACAGGTAAAGCAACGCCCGAACAGCGACAGCCCGGGGTGCGTCCTTGACCGTCGGGCCGGCGAAAAGGGCGGTATTGTCGAGCTGATCCAGGGTCTTTTTAGCCAGCAGGTTGGGGTGGGCAGCCCACTGCATCGGCGACGTGCCGGACCCGCGGGACAACAGTAGCTTCGCGATCTCCGACGGCGCTTTGGACAGATCGAACTCGGGCATACCCGCTCCCTGAGAGGGTGGGTGAGAAGCCCTGGGAGAAGGGGACAGTCCCCGGGCTTCTCACACACCCTCTGAGACGGACCGCCTTTTTGTGGTCCGCAACCGAAAAGGAACCTTTCGGGCAAACAGACGAGCCAATCGCACCGATCCTTCGCCGGACGGTTCGATAACCGTGCGATCTCTCCCCCGCCGTACTATCGCTATCGGCTGGAAATGCACCCGGCCTTGGCGTCCCGGAGAACCCGCCGACAAAAGGGGCATCCCCGAGCGATCGCCCCAAACCAGGCTTCCACCGGCCCTCCGGGAACCCCCAAATATCGGACCTGGCTTGACAGTGAATCAGCGCCGTCTCTAGAATCCACGCCGTATGCGAGACTTACGTGCAACACGGATGCGGTTCTTGTGGCTGGTTCCGGCTCTCGGTGCGGTCGGCTGTCATTCGACGGGACCGGACCGCATCCCGCAGGAGCGGGAACGCATCGAGATGTTCTCGCTGATGCTCCCGTCCGAGATCAAGATCGAACCCTTTACCAAAGTCCGCAGCTTCAACGAGGACGACATCCCGGACGGAATCCTGGCGATCGTTCGGCCGATGGACCGCTTCGGCGACCCGGTCAAGGCGGTGGGCCTGTTCTACTTCGAGTTGTGGGAATATCAGCCGGCGTCGCAGGAGCGCCGCGGGCAACGGCTCGAATTCTGGGAGCGGTCGATCACCCGCGCGGACGACGTCCGAAGCCACTGGTCTCGCGCGCAGATGTACGAGTTCCAACTGGCCTGGACCCAGGGCGAAGGCTCGATCCGCCCCGGCCGAAAGTACCTGTTCACCACCACGTATCGCACGCCGTGGGATACCACCATCCGCGATGAATACGTTCTCGACTTCCCGCGGGTCGGCGAGGCGCCGGCGGAATAGCCGAGGTGTACCATGAGAACGAAAGTCCTGACGGGAATCCTGATCGCCGTCGCGGCAATGATCGCCGTGGGCTGCGCGGAGAAGCTCACCTATCCGCGATGGCAGACCGTACGCGAGGGAATGACCGCCGATGCGGTCAAGGCCACGCTGGGCGAGCCGTGGCGGGAGACGGACCAGACGTGGATCTACTATGACGAGAACAAGAGCATCAACGTGATGGTGTACTTCGACAAGGGCCAGGTCATCGGGACCATGTGGAGCGATCCCGAGCACGGGGCCCAGGGCAGGAGTCCGAACGTCAATCAGCCCGGCGAGTCGCAGGAGATCAAGGCGCCGAAGACGAAGTGATGACGTTCCCGCCGGCGTATCAGGCATGCCTATCCCATACCGATTCATGGCCGTCGACGTCGACGGCACGCTGATGAATTCGCGTAACGAACTCCCGCAAGCCAATCGGGAGGCGTTGCACCGCGCGCACGAGGCAGGCCTGTACGTCTGCATCTGCACCGGCCGATCGCTGACCGAAACCGTCGAGGTCCTCGACGGTCTTGGGCTCGACCTGGACGCGGGCGTGTTCGTGTTCGGCGCGATCGTCAGCGATCTGGGCTCGCGCAAAACACTGTATCGCAGCCCGATCGCCCCGGCCCTGGCCGGCGAGGTCGTCCGATTCTTCCGCCAGCGCGATTACCCGGTGCTGGCTCTGTACGACGCGGATCAGGCAGGCTTCGATTATCTGCTGATCGAAGGCCGCCGCAATCGCGACCTCTTCGATCGCTGGCTGAGCAAGGCGCGTACGCCGGTCAGGCGGGTGGGCGCGTGGGAGCCGGGGGCGAACGAGCCGCTGCGATTCAGCGTGATCGAGGAACGGGCGGAATCGGAACGACTGATGGCCGATCTCGCCGACGCGTTTCCCAACGGGCGAGTGAAGTTCAACCCCATCTATGCTCCGAACTACGGGCTGCACGTGGTGGAGTGTTTCGCGCCCGAAGTGAACAAGTGGCACGGCCTCAGCCGCCTGATGGAGCGCTGGGGGATACCGCCTCACGAGGTGGCGGCGGTCGGCGACGACGTGAACATAGGATTTTTCTCGTTGGGGCGACCCTGCGTGGTTGCCCTTATTGGGGCGACCCTGCGTGGTTGCGTGGTTGTTGGGGCGACCCTGCGTGGTTGCGTGGTTGTTGGG
>JAPKGY010000084.1 GCA_026647385.1 Phycisphaerae bacterium
TGGCCCGAACCATTTTTGCACTGCAGCAATTTGAGCGCGCAGAAACCGCATGATTTTGAATTGCTGCAGCTCGAGATATAAATTGATCAGGCTGCGCCAGGGCCCCCAGGCCCAGCAGCACGCCCGCGGCGATTCCCGGCTGCTCGCGCCGCGATCCGGTCCTCGCCCCGATTACCGGAGCCAGCGCCGCGACCAGCAACCCGTTGATCAGCCATGTGCCGCCGAGTAACACCGCCGGTGCGGTCCACTCGAGGACCGAAAGCGTCAAAGGGGTCCAGAAAAACTCCTGAAGGAGGTATCGATACAGGCGGGCGAAGAGGAACACCAGCGGCAGGGTCAGCACCGCCGCCAGCCCGGCCAGCGACGCCAGGACCGCCAGTGCCAGCCACAACAGGCCCTCGTCGCGGTCGCGGACGCCGCGCAGAAGCCAGAAGTGGCCCTCGTCCGCCTGGCCGGCTGCGCGTCGCCCGCGAATCAGGCGGGCGGCACTGACCAGGAACCGCGCGGGGATCCTCGGGCCGATCGCCGCGGCAATGAACGCCACGGCCGCCACCATCGCGACCGTCGTCGCTGACGGATCCAACTCGGCGCAGATCAGCGTGCGAAGCCCGCTCCACTCCCAGCCGACCCCGAGTCCGACGAGCAGGGCGGCCGGGTGAGGCAGTTTCGTCTTCCAGTCGAACCCGGTCGCCGGCGCCGGACTCGAGTCGCGCAGAACGGCCAGCAACCGCCGATTCTCCGCGAGAGCTTCCAGCGGCCACGGTGCAGTCTCGCCGACCGGCGGGACAGTCTGCTCGAGGGGAGGTCGCCAGTTACCTTGTTCGTGGGCAAGCACCGGGCCGGTCCAGTCGGCAGCGGGCACCGTCGCGTTCTGTTCGGGGGGAACCGCCGGAACGTTCCGCCCGGAAGGAGAACCGGTCGCGCTCGGAGCCGCCGGTTGGGACTCGGTTGCGGGAGCGCCGGTCCCGTCGGGCCGCCGCTTCCGAGGCCGAACGGGTTTTCGTTCCGTGCTCTTTCGCCGGGCCATGCCTCGCGAGCCTCCGAAACCCTCCGGCGATCACTCGGTCTTCGACGCAGCCTGGCGCAGCGCCCGACCCTTCTCGATCATTCGCGCCACCAGCAGTCCGACCTCGAGCAACCCCATCATCGGGCCCAGTAGCAGGAACAGCGTCGCCAGGTCAGTCGTGGGTGTGATGATCGCCGCCGCGATGCACATCACGAACCAGATGTACCGCCGCAACGCCCCGATCTGGGAGGCCGAGGCGATCCCCAGGGTCGCGATGAACGCGACGATGACCGGAACCTGGAAACTGACGCCAAAGGCCGCCGCCAGCTGCAGCATGAACACGATCGTGTCCGCCAGGCGCAGCGACGGATCGATCCGGTTGCGATGCTCCACTTCCTTCAGGTGCCCGTATGCGAACGTCTTGTCGCCGATCCGGATGCGCACCTCGCGGGTGGACAGGTTGACCCAGGGAGTCCCCTCCGGAGGGCTCCGCGGATCGGCGTCGAGGGCGGGCATGGGCTGGGTGGTTGGCCATTGGACGTCCGGCTGTTCCGTCGCGATCGGCTTGCTTTCGCCGAGCATCCACGAGTACGCCCAGTCATAGTTCGGATAGTACTGGCGGTAGGTGAGTAGAAAGTTCAACAGCAGCGGGCTGACGATGAACAGCAGAAACAGCACGCCGGTGAAGAACAGGGCGACCGAGGCCGGCGCGAACCGATACACCCACCGCCGTTCGTACTTGTACAGGCCGGCGGCCACGAAGCCCCAGAGCTGCCAGATACTGTAGGGTGCCGACAGGATGAACCCCACGATGATCGACACTTTCAGGTCGGTCAGCAGCATTTCCGGGGGACTTAACGCGATGATCGTCGGGTCGAGCCCGTGGCGGTGGTAGACCGCGAAGACGGGCGACGTCAGCAGGCCCATGATGTTGTCGATGTAGACGTAGCAGAGGATCGCGCCGACGACCAGCCCGACCAGGGCGCGGACCACCCGCGTGCGGAGTTCCTCAAGGTGCTCGCCTAAGGTCATCCGTACGTCGTCGGGATGAAGGTCGCCTCTCTTGAAGTCAAACAACCTGGCCATATCGCGGACGGTCCGGCCTTTTGGGCCCGTGATCCCCGGGCATCGTGCCGGACGGCAGGACGAACGATCGGCCCGCCGCCGGCCGTCAGGCCGTCGATTCTAAGTCCAGGCAACAAAAAGGGAAAGCGATCAACTCCGCGGGATCGTCGCTTGCCAAAATGAAATCAACCGAAACGACGAAATCAACCGAAACGACAATCGATCCCCCACGGTTCGCCGCGAGCCGAAGGGGAGCGCGAACTCCCCCTCAAGGTCGACTCGCGATCGCCTGCGCCAGCGGATTGACCAGCGTTGGCACGATCCGGTTCATGGCCAGCTCGTCGGCCGCCTCCGCCAGTTGCACGAACGCCTCCGCCAGGGGGATGGCGGACTCAAAGCCCCAGTACCGCCGTACGGTGAGGTACACCGAGAGTATCTGCGGCTCGTACTCGCCCGTCCGCACCTCGAAGGTGCTCGTGCGGCTCTTGACCTCGACGTAGGCCTGGACGTCGCAACTCGGGGTCAGGGCGATGCCGAGATAGGGCTGGCAGTCGATGACGTGTTGGCACTCGTCGCCGGCGAGAAGCCCGGCTAGCGGGTGGTTCGCGTACAACGTCTCGGCCACGAGCTGGTCGTGGTTTCCCCCGTACTCCAGGTCGAATCCGTAGGTGACGTCGAGATGATCGATATCCAGGTCGCTCATCGACAGGTAGTACGGGGCATACACCAGCAGCGAACGCCCGAACTGCCGCCACGCCTGGCTCGACGGGGGCGAGAAGTACCCCATGCGCAGCGCGGGTGATTCCAGTCGCACCCAGCGACGGGATTCGCTGTCCCGCAGGTCGGGTTCGCCCTCGCCGAGCACCAATCCGCCGTCGTTTCGCCGGCGGAGGCGCCGCATGGCCGGGTAATCCCGCTGGATTCTCTCGAAAAACTGGAGGATCGATTCTCGACTCAGCGTCAAATCGAGCTTCAGGCTCAACCGGCTGCTGGCGTAGAAATCGTCGCAGCGCGCCCCCAGGGTGGATTTCATTGTCGCCTCCATGGACCACAGACGGAGTCCGTCCGGATGCTTTCCAGGAGCCCATTATCGCATTTCCAGGCCTCGGATACAAGAATCGAGGCCGATCCGCCGATGTATCGAGGTCTCATCGCGGGCGTTTCCGCCGGGCGGCGACGGCCAGCGGCCGACGAGGCGCCTTGCAATTGACGCGGCCTCGTACAATCATACTGCATTCCCGTAGCCGTCGCGGGCGCAAGTGGTTAGGCGGAATCCTCGAAAGGACCTGTGCCATGACGATCGAATCAGGAACGACGAGCGATCGCCGGAACCGGATCATCATGTCCCTGGGTTTGCTGCTGCTGTTCGGGGGCTGGTTCGCGTACGACGGGTTCGTCGCCTACCCGGCCAAGAACCTGAAATGGGCTCGCCAGTTTCTCAACAGCGTACCCGGTATCGCCGCCCGTCCCGACCTGCGGACCAACCCCCAAGCCCGCCTGGAGATCCTGCGCCAGGTCACCCCGGGGATGCCGCTGGACGACGTGAAGAGACTTCTCGGCGAGCCGACCTTCGAAAACGGAACTGATTACTGTTACATCGGACCCGCCTCGTTCGGCTGGTACCTCGTTCGCGAGGGCAAAGTCGCCGAAATCAAGCGAGTCGAGCAGAACTCCGAGCCAAGCGAAAGCGACGTCCGGAACAACCGGTTCATCGCTGGCGCGCTGGTCGTCGTCGCTCTGGGCGTTCTGGTCCACCTCGTCCGGGTGCTCAAGAGCCGTATCGTACTCGATGACACCGGGTTGCGGATTGGCGGCAAAACCGTCGCCTGGGGCGACATGCAGGCGTTGGACGCCCGCGAATACGCCCGCAAAGGCTGGCTCGACCTCCAATGCGCGGGCAGCGAGCGCGTTCGCCTGGACAGCTACGAGATCGATCGATTTGACGAGATCGTCGGTGGGATCTGCGCTCGCAAGGGCTTCGCGTCGCCCCTCGCTCCCGCCGAGGACGACGCGCCCGCGGGTTCCTGACTCGCGGCGGATCGCCGACCGCGACGATCACCATTCGAAGTGCGAAGAGAGCCCGCCGCGCAACGGTTTCTTGCGTTTCTTGCCGCTTCGGTCGTGGCCGACCGGCTCAGGCCGGGCGGGCGCCGCCTGCTGCGGCGGCTTCATCGACAGGGAGATCCGCTGGGCTTCCGTGTCGATCTTCAGGATCCGGACCTCGACCTCCTGGCCTTCCTTGACCACGTCGCTGACGGTGTTGACCCGACGCGGGGAAAGTTCGGAAATGTGAATCAGGCCTTCGACCCCGGGGGCCAGTTCCACGAACGCGCCGAAATCCACGATCCGGGCGACCTTGCCCCGGACCTTGCCGTCGACCGGGAACCGTGTTTCGATAGAACTCCATGGATCTTCCAGGAGCTGGCGCAGGCCGACGGAGATGCGTCGTTTCTCCGGCTCGACCTTGAGGACCTGTACCTCGACCTCCTGGCCGATCCGGACGTGATCCTCGGGTCTGCCGACCCGCCGGGACCAGCTCATTTCACTCAGCGGGAGCAGCGCATCCACGCCTTTTTCGAGTTCGAGGAATGCGCCGAAGTCAGCCAGACGGGCGATTTTGGCCTTGATCCGCGAGCCGGCGGGATACCGGCTCTCGACGCTTTCCCACGGATCGGGCGTCGCCTGTTTGAGGCCGAGGGAGATCTTGCCCTTTTGACGGTCCACTTTCAGGACGCGGACGGTGACTTCCTGTCCGGTCTGGACGATCTCCGCCGGATCCGTGACCCGGCCCCAGCTCAGGTCGGTGATGTGGATGAGCCCATCCGCGCCGCCGAGGCTCACGAACGCGCCGTATTCCGTCAGGTTCGTGACCCGCCCGGTGGCCAACTCGCCCTCGACGAGCGAGTTGAGCACCGATTGACGCTGCTCCTTGCGATGGCGCTCGATGGCCTTTCGCCGGCTGACGACCAGGTCCTTGGTCGTCCGATCCACCTGGGTGACGATGACCTGCACGTGCTCGCCGATCAGCGTGGAGATGTCCTTGAGTTTCCGCGTATCCACGTGGGATGCGGGCAGGAACGCCCGGGCGCCGCCGATGTCGATGTCCAGCCCGCCTTTGTTCATGCCCGTGACCACGCCTTCGAGGCTGTCGCCCGGTTGCACCGTGTGCCAGAAGAGCACTTCATCGGCGTGGCGCTTGCTGAGCACCGCCGTGTTGCTGGCCGGGTCGTATTGCTCGACGATGACCGAGACGTCGTCGCCGACCTTGGGCGTCGGATGCCCTGCGAACTCGATGAACGGCACTCGACCGGTCACCTGGTCAGCCAGATTCAGAACCACCTCGTCGGTCGTCACTTCGGTGACCGTTCCATACCGGATGCTGCCCGGCTCGAGCGAACGAGAGGCCGCCTGCTCCTCCTGCGAGGGCAGGGTGGGCGCGGGCGGGGTGGAATCGACGGACTCCGCCGGTACCGCTTCAGGCGGGACGTGAGGCGAGGCCGCTTCATTCACGGACGCGTGGGCTTCGGCGTCGGCCGGCTGGACGTCCCTCGTTGAGGGTGACCCTTCATGGGCCGGTGCCTCGGTGGGAGGCGAAACCAGTGGATCCACGACCGGGGACTCGCCGGACGGCGGAGTACCACCCGTCTCTTCGCGCGGCTGACTCGGAAAATCGCTCATGCCTTGCTCGTTCGCCAGAAGGAACTTATAGGACCGGCCACGTGGGCCAACACCGTCCGTCATCGACGTTTGGCTCCCCACCCTCCATCTTGCAATACTCAACCCACAGGGTCAACCCCCATGGTGTACCGCGCCCGGGTGCGCTGCGGTTTACGGCGGGTGGATGGCCTGGGCTAACTTGTCAGCCCGTGACCCAACGGCGGCGGCCGCGAGCGACCAAGTTAACTCGCCGCCGCGACTCGCGGTGGCGACCCATGCCACCCCCCGCATAGGGTGCATCGCGGGACCGCCGAAACGGTCACGGCCCCATCTCTGTGTGCGGCCCGGCTGCCCCGACCGTCTCGGAGGGGTGCGATTCGCCGCGGCGACTGGCCTGCGGAGATCTGCACGTCCCCCACGGACGAGACTGGCCCGGCCGCAACCTTTCCGGCCTTCGCCGGTGATTTCCCCAGGCCGACGCCCCAAACGCTTTCATCATGCACGACGCCGTGACCGCCTCTCGGGCGACCACGGCGTCGATCAAGCGTTGCATCATGGCCGACTTGCATCGGCCTGGGTGGCGGGCCGCGTGGAACGCGAACCTGCCGGGGGAGCGTGCCGCGGTCGCCTTACTTCTTGCGGGCCGGGGCCTTCTTCTTGGCCGGCCCGGCCTTGCGAGCTTTCGCTTCCTCCGCGACCGCCTTGGCCGCCGCCAGGCGGGCGATCGGCACGCGGTAGGGCGAGCAGCTCACGTAATTCATCCCGACCCGGTGGCAGAACTTCACCGACTCCGCGTCGCCGCCGTGCTCGCCGCAGATGCCCACCTTCAGCCCGGGCCTTGTGGCTCGCCCGCGCCCGATACCGATTTGCACCAGTTCGCCGACGCCGTTCTGATCGAGCGTCTGGAACGGGTCGGCCGGCAGGATTTCGCTCTTGACGTAGTCGGGCACGAACCCGCCGACGTCGTCGCGGCTGAAGCCGAACGTCATCTGGGTCAGGTCGTTGGTTCCGAACGAGAAGAACTCCGCCACCTGGGCCATCTCGCCCGCCTTGAGCGCGGCCCGGGGGATCTCGATCATCGTGCCGAACAGGTGCGGGACCTTCTTCATGCCGAACTTGCCCGCCACTTCGCAGTGGACGCGATCGACGATCTTCTTCTGGTGCGCCAGTTCCTTCACGTCGCAGCTCACCGGGATCATGATCTCCGGCATGGCTTTCTTGCCCGCCTTGATCAGTTCGGCGGCCGCCTCGAGGATCGCGCGGATCTGCATCTCGCTGACCTCGGGGTAGGTGACGCCGAGTCGCACGCCGCGGTGGCCCATCATCGGGTTGACTTCGTGCAGAGTCTCGGCCCGCTTGTCCAGTTCCTCGAGCGAAATGTTCAGGCTCGATGCGAGTTTTCGCCGCTCATCCTCGCTCTGCGGGACGAACTCGTGCAACGGCGGGTCCAGCAGACGAATCGTCACCGGCAGCCCGTCCATCGCTTCGAGCGTCGCCTTGATATCCGCTTTGACGTGCGGGAAGAGATCGTCGAGGGCGGCCTTGCGCTCCTCCAGGTTGCCCGCGTGGATCATCTTGCGGAGCTTGAACAGGGGTTCCTCGGCGCCCTTGCCGTAAAACATATGCTCGGTGCGGAACAGGCCGATGCCGGCCGCCCCGAACTCGCGGGCCTTGCGGGCGTCTTCCGGGGTATCCGCGTTCGCCCGCACGCCGAGCGTGCGGAACTTGTCACAGATGGCCATCAGTTGCTTGAAGTACGGGTTGTCCTCGGCGCCCGCGACCATCGACAGCTTGCCCTTGTAGACCGCGCCGCGCGTGCCGTTCAGGCTCACCCAGTCGCCCTCGCGAAGCGTCTCGCCGTCGGCGTGGATCGTCCTGCTCGCCAGGTCGACGTGCATCTCGCCGGCTCCGACGACGCAGCATTTGCCCCAGCCGCGGGCGACGAGCGCAGCGTGACTGGTCATGCCGCCGCGGGCCGTCAGAATGCCCACGGCCGCCCGCATGCCCTCGACGTCCTCCGGGTTCGTCTCCTCGCGAACGAGGATCGCGCTCTTGCCCTGGGCCGCCCACGCGACCGCGTCGTTGGCGGTGAACACCACCTGGCCGGTCGCGCCGCCCGGGCCTGCCGGCAGGCCGGTGCACAGCTTCCTCGCGTGCTTCTCCGCCTGCGGGTCCAGCACCGGGTGCAGCAACTCGTCGAGCTGGGCCGCGCTCACCCGCTGGATCGCCTCTTCCGGCTTGATCAGCTTGCTCTTGACCATGTCCACCGCGATGCGCACCGCCGCCGGGCCCGTCCGCTTGCCCGTCCGCGTCTGCAGCATCCAGACCTTCTTTTCCTCGATGGTGAACTCGATGTCCTGCATGTCGCGGAAGTGTTTGTCGAGCTTATCGCGGATGGCGTGCAGCTCCTTGTACGCCTTGGGCATCGCGTGTTCGAGGCTGGGTTCGGTGTTGCCTTCCGGACGGGTCGACTCGTTCAGCGGAGCCGGGGTCCGGATGCCCGCGACCACGTCCTCGCCCTGGGCGTTCACCAGCCACTCGCCGTAGAACTTGTTCTCGCCGGTGGCGGGGTTGCGCGTGAAGGCCACGCCGGTCGCGCTGTTCTCGCCCATGTTGCCGAAGACCATCGCCTGGACGTTGACGGCCGTGCCCCAATCGTCCGGGATGCCCTCGATCCGGCGATACGAAACCGCCCGCTTGCCGTTCCACGACTGGAAGACCGCCTTGATCCCGCCCCAGAGCTGCTCCATCGGGTCGTCCGGGAAGGGCTTGCCGATCGCCCGCTGGATGATCTCCTTGTACTTCGAGCAGACTTCCTGCAGGTCCTCCGCGGTGAGCTCCGTGTCCAGCTTGCAGCCTTTGTCGTGCTTGAGCTGCTCGAGTGCCCGCTCGAGCTGACGGCGGACGCCCATGTCCTCAGCCGGCTCGATCCCCGCGGCTTTCTCCATGACCACGTCGGAGTACATCTGCATGAGCCGGCGGTAGGAATCCCAGACGAACCGCGGGTTGTTGGTCTTGGCGATCAGACC
>JAPKGY010000840.1 GCA_026647385.1 Phycisphaerae bacterium
GGCCTGGCGAATCCCGCGCATTTGCGCGCCCTCGCGGACACGCCGTGGCGCGCCATTCTGGCGCAGCAATCCATTCGTGAGCTCGAGCGCACCGAGCACACCGCCGACGAGGTGCTCGCTGCCGCCACCTGGGCGGTTTTTCAGGAAGACTACCGCCAGGGCTTCGGCGTCCTCGTGGTCCACGTCGCCGTCCCCCTCCGCATCGGCGAAGGGATAGGGGCAGCAGGTGGTGGACTCGCACGTCGAAGCCTCCCCCTGGAAGAAACCGCCGAGGCCGGCCGGCGGTTCCGTCTCGCAATAGGTCTGGCTGACGTTGTCGGTGCAGGCACCGTTGTCCAGACAGCAGGCTCCGTTCGTGGAGAAGCCGATGCCGCCGTGCAGGACCACGTCGTCGAAGATGTGCGACCGGGTGTTGTTTCGCTGGGTGACGAGGCACGTGCGAGGGGCGGCGCACGCGGTCCAACTGGACGAGCTGGAGAGCTTGCAGCCGGCTCCGCATCCGATACGGAGCTGATCGAACGGGCCCGTGTACTGGCGCGGAATGCCCGTCATTTCATGCGAGATGCGGTAGATGTACGTGCTGTCCGGCGGCGAGAGATTCCGTCCGACGAGCTTCACGTCGATCGTATTGCTTTTGATGGTGACGGTGACCCAGTTGTTGGGCGGGCCGTAGCCGCCGTCCCTCCCGGCGGCAAAGGTAAAGTCGCCGGGTATATCGTAATTCTCACCGGCGACCCCGGCCGGCGGCATGGGGGCATCGTTCTCCGGCACGATCGAGCCGGTGCTGGGCATGGGCTCGTTGGTCCGCAGGCTCCACCAGAGCCTGCCGTCGAAGAAGGCCAGATGCCAGTTGAGGCTGCCGTGGTCGGTTACGCCGCAGTGGCAGGGGTCCGGGTCCATCATGCTCATGGTTCCGATCGCGATGGCGTTGCGGAGCGGGGCCGTGGCGACCGGCGGGCAAGCCGCGGGAAGCGGAAAGTTGTTTTCCGGGTTGCCGACGGCGCAGACGATGGGGAACGGGCCCTGATTGATTCTCGGGCTGCAATAGGTGGCGCAGTTGGGACCGAAGACGTGGTCCGTATTGGCCCGATCGTTGCCCAAAGCCAGTTCCACGTAGCCGGGGCAGCGACGGAGGTTGCCGCCCTGGGTGCTTTCCGGTTTGTTCACGCCGCTCATGTAGAATTGGAGGATCAGGGGATAGGCGTCGGTGCCCGCGACCTGATCGTAGCCGGGAAAGGTGTTCTGAATGAGGAAGCCGATCCCCGGCGTTGACGGGATGACGTTCCAATTGGACACCGATATTTGACTGAGCGGGTCCAGGTTATCGAAAGCCGGACGGCGTCCGGCGAAGGGCAGAGTGTTGATGTAGACGGGGTCCAGGTCCACGGTCATGTCATATCCGCACGGATTGCCGGTGGCTTCGTCCGCCGAGGTGCGCTTCCAGACCGTTTGCAGGAGGGCGTTGTCGGCGGGGCCCGACGCGCAGTCGGGGCTGCCGGGGTATCCTCCGCCGACACAGTAGGTGTCGAAGCTGTCACAGAAGATCTCGTTGGGATAACCCGAGGGGCAGTCGGCCAGGGCAAAGGTCTGGTACATGCCGAGTATCACAAGCGAAAAAGCGGGCAGCCATCGTGTCATCGGTCGGCCCTCCTGAAAGCAGGTGTGAAGAAGTGACGTGGCGCATGGCCCTTTGGCACATGCCCATTCCCAGCTTTACTTTAATACATCTCCCCCGGCTTGTCAATCGGCTGCTTGCCTCGGAGAACAGGCAAGGTGCATGCGTAAATGAGTGGCATGGACCGGCGGTTTGGGTGACATGGCTCGCCCAGGTGACTCGCCGTGGCGAGCCAATTCGTTCCCCCGCGGCTCTATGGTCCCCGAATCGGTCCGTTTGAATAGCAAGTTAGCCTATGGCACCCGGATCAGTGAGCCTGGCGGCCTGGCTTTCGGATGCGCCCGATCAAGCATCAGTTTAAAATCCGGTTATGGGAGGTATTCGGCCGCAATGGGGGGGGGCGGATGTTCCCGCGGTCCGGCGGGGATATTAGGGTTCTGTCAGTCGCGCGGTCTGCCGACGGCGATGCAGGCGTTGTGGCCGCCGAAGCCGAACGAGTTGCTCATGGCCGTGCGGATTTTCACCTCACGGGCCTTGTTGGGGACGTAGTCCAGATCGCAAGCGGGATCGGGATTGTCGAGATTGATCGTCGGTGGCAGGATGCCGGTGTGCAGAGCCATGACGCTGGCGACGAGTTCGATGCCGCCGCTGGCGCCGAGGAGATGCCCGGTGGCGGACTTGGTACTGCTGA
>JAPKGY010000841.1 GCA_026647385.1 Phycisphaerae bacterium
CCAGTTGTCGCCGGGCTGCAGCAGCACCGTCACCGCGGTGCCCGAGACCTGCGCGCCGGCGTAGATCGGCCGCAAGTAGGGCTGCATCAGCCCGACGCGCCCCATCGCCTCGTGGACGGTGGCGCAGCCGAAATGCGCCAGCGCATCGGCGAGGTGCGCCGGCGTGCGGTCGCTCGAACATTTCGATCTGCACGCGGGCAACGTGCTGATTCAACCGACGCCGAACGGCTTGCGGGCGCTGTTCGTCGACCTGAACAACATTCGGATCGGACGGCGCGTCCGCGACACGGGCATCGTGCTCAACCTCGCCCAGCTCAATCAGTGGTTCCGCTCGCACGCCCCGGTGACCGACCGACTCCGCTTTCTCGATCGCTATCTGCATTGGCACGCGGCACTGAGCGGCCGGAGCAGCCACGGCCGGTCGATCGGCTGCAGCCGCGCCGAACTGATCCGCCGCCTGTCCGACGCCGCGTTGCGACACGCCGAAAGCCTCTACGCCAAACGCGATCGGCGAATCATGAAGACGGGGCGCTACTTCGCACGGCTCAGACTCGGCGGCGGCTGGCGAGCGCACGCGTTCCTCGCGTCGAAACATCCCGTCGCGGGTTCACCGGTATCGACGATGACCTTCACCCCGCAGCAGTGGAAACAGTGGCTGCGGCATCCGCTGGGTCTCGTCCGGCCCGGCGACCGCCGGATGATCGTCAAGGAGTCGCACTCGACGGTGGTCTGCCGCGGCCGACTCGAAACGGAGGACGGGCAGGGCATCGACGTCGTGATCAAACGGGCCTTGCCGCGGAACTGGATCAAGAGGCTGGCCCATACGATCAGCACCTCGCACCCGATGCTGACGTGGAAGCTGGGTAACGCGCTGCTGAACCGGCAGATTCCCACCGCCCGGCCTTTGGCCGTCGTCGAACGACGCCGGCTCGGCCTGCTGATCGACAGCCTGGTCATCAGCGAGTACCTGCCTCACACGCTGGACCTGGACACGTTCCTGACGGTGACACTTCGCGAGCAGCCCCCCGCCGCCGGACGCGAATTGAAGCGCCAGGTGACCCGATCGCTCTCGGAAGTGATTCGCCGCTTGCACGAGCGCGGCTTCGCGCACCGCGACCTGAAAGCGCCCAACGTGCTGATCCAGTGGGACCCGTCGGCGTCCGATCCGGCCCGCGCGCTGCTGGTGGACCTCGACGGCCTGCGCCCCGCCCAGCCGGGCGACCCCGAACTCGACGTCCAGGCCCTGACCCGGCTCAACGTCAGCGTCGATCACTGCAAACGCGTCACGCTGACCGACCGCCTCCGGTTCCTCCGAACGCACCTGACCCGCGTGGGTTGCCCGCAACCGCGATGGAAACCGCTCTGGCGGCGCATCGCCGCCGATTCCGCCCTCAAACGCGTCGCCCGCCGCCGCTGGCAGGAGAAAATGCTCCGCAAGTACGGGCGGTTTTGAGCGTTCGGCTGGGCAACGTGGACCAGGAGTCAATCTGCGGTGTCGTCGGTGAGAAACCAATCCGCTTGAAGATGAGCCACCCGCGCGAGGGCCGCGGCTTCTCCTGAATGAATGCCCCCTGCATCGAGCCCGGGTTGAATGTGCCGAACATGGACGGGATCCGGCTCCGCAACCATCAACCCAGCGGCCCAACCCGACAGGCCACTCGGGAAGATAACGGCGGAATTCGAGCTGGACCCGTGCGGGAACATCTGCGCTGCCCGCTCCGCCCGGCAAATCGAGCACGCCGATTTCGTGAAGGTGAAGAAGGGGGCGGGTATCCGATACGACTCTTCGCACCGATTGCCCGCCCGTTGTTCAACGGCCCAGGCGATGTCCTCCCGTTGGAATTGCTCGGCCAGTTCAGGCCGATGATGTTGCAGAAACCCCACAATGACGCCACGAACCCGCTCATGTTCATCATGGAATCAGCGTTCACGAACCAACGCTTCGATCGGGACCGCATTTCTGCCGGGCAGTTCAAACTGTAACTGTTTCGTCGGTCACCTCCCAACACGCTCCGTCGTCCGATCCCTTGTGGCATGACCGGATCAACAACCGACTCAGGCAGCCCGAACGATCACAGCACGCCCGCCAGCGGCCGGATGCGATCGACGAGGCCTTCGATGTCGTAGAGCTTGCGGCAGTCCACGGGCAGGTAGACGCCGTGGTTGTTGTCGCTGGCCAGGATGATGATGCGGTCCTGCTCGACCGTATAGCCGAACTCCTGCGGCTGATGGCCCATGAGGAAGAAGTCGACGTCGTAGGCCCGCCGCGGGTATTGTAGAAGGCGGTGACCAGCTTGGCGAGGTC
>JAPKGY010000842.1 GCA_026647385.1 Phycisphaerae bacterium
CTCTGCAAATAGGGGACCCGCCGGTGCATAATGGCAACCCCAAGCAGGAGAACCGCATTGTTTTGTATGAAGGTGGCGAAAACCGCAAGGCATATGTGAGAGCGAGGGCGAATCCGCTCCCAAGCGTTCCCTGCAGTCTTCGTAATGGCTGATTGAGTCAATGAATTCGGCTTCAGCCTCGGAATGAAACAGGATGCTCATAGCCCGAAGCGACGCCAGACCTTGGCGAAAACCTCATCACCCGGCACCCTCTGGACGTGCCCGCCTTGAAGCTCGGCGAGTCTTTTCTTGGCCACCACCGCCCATTTCTTGTCGATCCCGGATTCGGGTGGGTTCAGGCTCCTGAGGATGCAGTCGGCCACAAACGCTCGCTCCTCAGCTGGGAGGGTATTTACTTCTGCGATCAGTTCGTCCGTTTTCATGGCCCGGACTCTTCGGAAAGGCCGATTACTCTAATAAAACCATCGCGAGACACCAGGGGGAACACAACTCAGATTCAACAGACGATTTACCCATCAAGTGGATTGCACCCGGCCTTTCCGATACACTTGCCGCCGTACGGCGAATCCAACATGGACCTCGCCCAGGAAGGCTCAACCTTGACGCTGAAAGACAAGCTCACGGGAAAGTTCATCGTCTTTGACGGGCCGGACGGCTCGGGCAAGGGCACCCAGATCCGAATGCTCACCGACATGCTGACCGCCCAGGGCATCGACGTCGTCCGCGGCATCGACCCCGGCGGCACCGAGATCGGCGACCGCATCCGGGCCGTCCTGCTCAAACACGACCTGGCCAAGATGGACGTCCGCTGCGAAACCCTGCTCTTCATGGCCTCGCGGGCCCAACTCGTGGGCGAGGTCGTCGAGCCGGCCCTCAAGGCCGGCAGGGTCGTCCTCTGCGACCGGTTCATCTCCGCCACCTGCGCCTACCAGGGCGCAGCCGGTTACGAAGTCGCCCGCATCATCCAGCTCGGCTCCTTCGCCGTTGGACGAACCTGGCCCGATCTGACCTTCATCATCGACGTACCCGTCGAAGAAGGTTTCCGTCGCACCGGCCGCAAATCGCACCACGCGGGCCAGCGCCGCAAAAGCGACGGCCAACAGGGCTTGCTGCTCGACGATATCGAGCCCGACGCCATGGAAGCACGCCCCATCGACTACCACCGCAAGGTGCGCGAGCTGTTCCTCCATCTGCCAACCGACTACCCCGGCCAAATCGAGGTGATCGACGGGACCCGGTCGCCCCAGGACGTTCACGCCTCTATCGTGGAGCGGCTGACCCGTGTCCATTTTTGACGTCCAGCACCAGGAACGAGCCCACCGCGTCCTGCAACAGGCCCTCGCCAACCGGCGCATGCCGCACGCCTATCTCTTCGCCGGGCCCGAGGGCGTGGGCCGCGAGATGCTGGCGGCCAGACTCGCACGCCTCCTGCTGTGCGATTCACCGCCCCGCCGTCCGCTTCCCGGCGAACTCACGGACGCGACGCCCGACGGCCTCGGACGCGACGCCTGCAATCAATGCACCGATTGTCGCCTCGTCGACGCCGGCACCCATCCCGACCTGCACCTCATCTACCGCCAGCTCAACCGCCAGCATCCCGACGCCGCGATCCGCAAACAGAAAGCCCTTTTCCTCGGCGTCGACGTGGTTCGCCATTTCGTCGTCGATCGGGCCACCACCCGCCCCATCCGAGGCCGGGCCAAGGTCTTCATCCTTCGCGAGGCCGAACGACTCAACGACGCCGCTCAGAACGCCCTGCTCAAGACGCTCGAGGAACCGCCGTCCGACACCTTTCTGATCCTGATCACCACCGGCCTGGACCGCATGCTCCCCACCACGCGTTCCCGGTGTCAGCAAATGCACTTCCAGGCCTTGCCCGCCGATTACGTCGCCCAGCGACTCCGCGAGATGCGCCCCGACGCCGCCCCCGAAGTCGTCGACTACCTCGCCCGGCACGCCGAAGGCAGCCTCGGCCTCGCCCTGCAGATGCTCGACGACAACCTCTATACCCTCAAACGGACCTGGGGCGAACGTCTGCTGGAGTTGGCCGGGGGCGGACCCGGATTCGCCGCCCACACGCTGGCCGAACCGTTCATCGCCGATGCCCGGCAACTCGCCGAACGCGTTTCCGAGCGCGACCCCGACGTCAGCGATACCGATGCCCTTCGCACCGCCCTGCAAACACTGATGGCCGCGATCGGCGATTTCTACCGCGACGCCCTGCGGGTGAAGGTGGGGCTTGCCTCCGACCTCACCAACATCGATCAAGCCGAGGTACACGAGCGTCTCGCCGCCGGAACAGCCG
>JAPKGY010000843.1 GCA_026647385.1 Phycisphaerae bacterium
GTCCTCTGGCGCGCCATGCAGACCGCCGCCCCCGCCGGAGCGATCATCTGGATTCTGGCGAACATCCCCTACGGCGACGCAGACGGTGTCCGGGCTCGGCGGATATCCCGGCCAGGGGTTGGTCGGGTTGTTCTCCACGCAATAGTTGTCAAAATCATCGCACCAGCGGACGTTGTTCGTGTCCGGCCAGCCGGCGCAACGGGCACCGTGGGCCGAACCCGCCAGTGCCAGCGTACAGATTAATAACGAAGTTGAAAGCAGTGTCCGCATAACAGGCCCCTCCCAGGAAAGAAGGTGATATGAGTCGCCCGCTTTATTAGCGCGGGCGCGCAAGTCCCGCCCACAAGAACTGCCACCTCATCTTATACTAGGCGCCCTGTTGACATACAAGCCAAAACTATGTTCACATAAACACCTTACAGTAACAACGGCTGTTTGTTCTCTTTGCTGAAGATCCGGGCCTCAAGCCCTCCGTAAATACCCCATCCCGGAAGGCTGGTCTTAACGGTGAGGCGTCCCGCCCCCCTCTCAGAGCCGGCACCCGCACTCGCAGTCCGGGTCATGGTCGGCTGCCGTGTCAGCGATCCGAGCGGTACAATCCGGGCCAAGGAGTTCGAACATGAGTTTGAGAAATCGATCCATGGCGGCCTGTGGAAACGGTATTGGTCCCTGTGCGGCTCGCGGGGTGATTGCCGGCGCTTTGCTGTGCAGTCTGGGAATCGCAGCCGCGCCGGCTGACCCCGGCGAGCCCGCGACCCGGCCCGGGTTAGCGGTCGACCGCCCGGCCCGGCCGAACATTGTGCTCATCCTCGCCGACGATCTGGGATGGACGGATCTGTCGTGCAGCGGTTCGCGCTACTACGAGACGCCGAATATCGACCGGCTCAGGCGAGAAGGCATGTACTTTCCACAGTTCTACGTCAGCCAGAACTGCGCCCCGACCCGGGCGTGCATCATGACCGGCCAATACGCTCCCCGCACCGGGGTGTACACGGTCACGAACCTGGACCGAGGCCCCGCGGCCGCCCGGAAAATGAACGTGCCCAGGAACGTGACGAACCTTCCGCGCGACCGTGCGACGGTGGCGGACGTGCTGAAATCAGCCGGCTATGCGACGGGCATGTTCGGGAAATGGCATCTGGGCGAGGGTCAGGAGTATCAGCCCTCCGCGCGCGGCTTCGACGAAGCCATCGTGTCGGCCGGGCGCCACTTCAATTTCAGGACGAACCCCGGTGTGGACGTGCCGGAGGGTGCGTACCTGGCGGACTTCCTGACCGATCGGGCGGTCGAGTTCATCGAGAAGCACAAGGGTCGGCCTTTCTTTCTGTACCTGCCGCATTTCGCCGTACACGTGCCGCTGGAGGCCAAGGAGCGGTGGATCGAGCATTTCAAGGCGAAGTCGCCCGCCGATGGGCACAAGAACCCCACCTACGCCGCCATGATCGCCAGCCTCGACGAGAGCATCGGGCGAGTGATGGGCAAGCTCGACGAACTGAAGTTGTCCGACAGGACGGTGGTGATCTTTTTGTCCGATAACGGCGGAGTCGGGGGTTACGCGGCGGCCGGCGTCGACGCGGGCGAGATCACCGACAACCGCCCGCTCCGATCGGGCAAAGGATCGCTTTACGAAGGCGGCATCCGGGTGCCCTTCGTCGTCAAGTACCCGCCGATGATCGAGCCCGGCACGACGTGCGACACACCCGGCATCCACGTGGACCTTCTGCCGACGCTGGTCGAACTGGCCGGCGGCCGACTGCCCAAACAGCCGCTCGACGGCGCGAGTCTCGTCCCCCTGCTCAAGGATGCCAAGGCGTCGATCGATCGGGACACGTTGTACTACCACTTCCCCGGCTACCTCCAAGGCCAGCCGGGCAGTTGGCGGACGACGCCCGTGGGGGTGATCCGCCAGGGCGATTTCAAGCTGATGGAGTTCTACGAGGACGGCCGACTCGAACTCTACAACCTCAAGGACGACCCTTCGGAAAAGACCAACCTGGCCGACACGATGCCCGAAAAGGCCCGCGCCCTCCGCGACCGGCTCGCCGCCTGGCGCCAGGACCTGAAGGCGGAAATGCCGACGCTCAAGTCGGTGGAGAAGCGCGCGGCGAAGTGAATCGCGCTTGGGCGGTGAGGAACACACGGCCCGGACAAACCGAAACCTCGAGCTTCGACCCAACCTCGGGATCGCTCGCGCGCAGAACCTCCTTGCGGAGAGCCCTACTCCACTCTCAACACCCTGCCTTGGCCATTCACTTCACGATCTTGAGGATCTTCTTGAACGCGTCGGTGCAGGCTTCGCC
>JAPKGY010000844.1 GCA_026647385.1 Phycisphaerae bacterium
TGCTCGGCTTCCGGCGCGATGATTAACTCAGCGGCCATAACGACTTCGGACCCTTTGTTTGACTTCTTCCCAGGTGAGTCCGGAGGCCGGGTTTTGCATCAGGTTGGCTTTGCGTTACGATTCATCGGCCGCAGGTTCTCTCGGCCAAGACCGCTTTTCGGAATCGGGTCGCGTGTTCGTTCGAGGTTATCAGGAGATGAGTTATGTCCAGTTACGTCCATGTCGTTCTCTTCACACTTCATGAAGGGGTCAGCCAGAGCGAAATCGACTCCATGATCCAGGACGCAAAGAGCCTCGCCGGCATCCCGTCGGTCCGACGGCTCGAGTGCGGCCGGCGGGACGAATCGATGCAAAGGCCGGTGAGCGATACCGGCTACCACGTCGGCCTGCTCGTGTGCTTCGACGACCGGGCGGGCCACGACGTATACGCGGATCATCCGACCCATACGGCGTTCGTCGCACAGCACAAGTCCCGTTGGGCGAACGTCCGGGTGTGCGACTTCGTCGCAGGGTAGGGCAGTTGGACATTCTTGCCTACACCGTCGGGGCGCTTCTGGCCACGGCCTATTGGCGCGACTGGGACGGCGAAAGAACGTGTGGTCCCGTCTGAGGCCGGCATCCGGCGTCGTTGGGTTCGGTGCCCCGGAAGGGCGGTTTCGTTTCTCGGCCGGGTCATTCATCCGTCCGAGGCTATAGTCCGATAATCAGCCTCTCGCCAGTCGACCCAGGAATAAATGGCTGCCGACAAATTCGGACCTAACTGAAGGTTCCCGGCTGCAATGCCGACGGACGTAACAGGTATTCCGCTGCGCGTTCGGGGAGTCCGCGCGGCCGATGTTGTTGCGTTCCGACCGTTATGAAAAGGATACGGATTATGAAGTACATGCTCCTCTTAAGTCTTTTGGTGGCCCTGCCGTTTGTGGGTTGCGTTGCGACGGAGGATACTCCGGACTCCGCGTCGGACCCGGCCAACGCGATTACACCGACCGCACACAAGGATATTGTCGACCCGCTGTTCGAATCGACGGCCGGCGCCAAGGCGATCGCCCTCGGCGACATTAACGGCGACGGCCTGATCGACGCGGCGTCCATTTCCAGCGAATCCCAGCCGGTTCAGATTCATTTGCGCAACGCCGCCACCGGCAAATTCGACCTGATTTCGATCGCCGGCGGCGGGCCGCTGGCGCTCATGGAGGACGTCGGACTGGCGGACCTCAACGGCGACGGCAAACTCGACATCGCCGTGTTGGTTAACGATACCGGGCTGGTTGTGCCGCAGCAATGGCAGGAAGACAAGATCGCCGCCGTGGTTATCCTCGTGCAGGGGCCGGACCCGGCCAACGCGGCCGACTGGACCCAGGTGGATTCCATGGACGCCTACGCCCTGAATCCCCCTTGTGCGTTGGATCCGCCGGGCTCCTCCACGTGCGATATGTTCATGCTTTCCGGAACCGTCGGAGCAACCGACATGGAAGTGGCGGATTTCACCAACGACGGCTTGGCCGACGTCATGGTCATCTGTAACCGGCGCACGAAGCCGGACAATCCGGCGGTCAAGTATGTATACCTGTATGTCAACCCGGGGGCGGGGCTGGTCGGGGATCAGGCCAACTGGCACAAGTCGGTTGTCACGGTCGACGCGCCCGACCTGGCCCGACTCGCTTCGGCGGATATCGATGAAGATAGCGACCTCGACGTCGTTTTGACCATGCCGACGGGCATAAGCTTCAACATCAGTTGGCTGCGCAATGCCGCTAACGGCACGTTGTGGGAACGGGTTTTCCTCGCCCAGCACCAGAATGGTGGCAACGTGGTCGACGTGGGCGACATCAGCGGCGACGGTCACGTCGACGTGGCGGCCGGCGGCGCCTCCCTCAAGAGCGTCCAGTGGTTCAAAAGCCCCGGGCCGCAATGGCTGACGCCCTCGTCTCCGCAGGTGCCGTGGGAGGTGTATAACCTCGCGGAGCTCCAGAGCGGGGAGATCGACCAGGTGCGGCTGCATGATCTGAACAACGACGGAAGCCTCGATTGCTTCGTTTCGGCCGACGGTACGGCTTATGATTTCTACCGCGGCGCGGACGTCGAACAGATCTGGACCGGCCGGGCGATGTTCAGGACCGACCCGTACGGCGAGATCGGGCGCGTGGGCTTCCTCGAGGTGAACGGGACGGGCTTCGTCGATGTCCTGGCGCCGATCGACCGGGAAGGGGTCAGCCAGGATCAGATCATCATCTTCTGGCGGTGACGCGCTGATCGCCACGGGCTCGAGCCCAAGCCGCCATAAGAAGCTTCA
>JAPKGY010000845.1 GCA_026647385.1 Phycisphaerae bacterium
GTTTGGTCATGCAGGATTATGGTTTCCTAAGCACCAGGTGATACCCGATCGCAGCGGGATTCTTTGCAGATTCAGGCGATTTCACATATCCGCCGCCGATGAGCGGTGATCCTGCCGTTTCTCGCGCTCTTTGTGACCGGTGTGCGCGTATGGGAATCGGTTCCCATTTCCATCGCCACGCATCTGCGCGTGGACGAGATTCTGGCGGGCGCGACGGTGGCCCTGATCCACTCCTCGGCCCGGTGGGGCGGAGTGCGTCGCCTGGTCGGCCGGGCGCATCCGATGGTCCTGGTCGTTGTGCTTGCGGTGTGTTGTCACCCGATGAGCGGTTTCCTGGCTTATCTGAGGCCTTATGTCGCGGCGATCATGGTGGCCGGCACGCTTTGGCGTGAGGGCAGCGCAGGGGGCGTCCTTGCGAGCCGAACACTCAAGTACTTTGCGGACGTGTCGTACGCCCTGTACGTCATCCACCCGATCTGCTGGTACGGCTGGCTCGGCTCCGGGGGAACGTTCGAACGCTATCTGCTCAAGAGGCCTGTTGGTTTTGCCCTGACGTTTTTCCTGGCTCACGTGTCGACGTTCTACTATGAGAAGCACTGGATCGAACGGGGCAAGAAATGGTCCGCCGGACGCAAGCGGCACGGAACCAAGGATTCGGTCATCGCCGCGGTGGCCGCTCAACCTCAAGTCTCCCTTGTTCCTCGGGACGAGGGCGCGCCGGGATGACGGACTCGACTTGCCGGTGGATGTCGCCTCGCCTTGCCCGGCGCAGGACACGGGAGGTTCGAATGGAAGCCATAAACACGTGCCCGGTTTCGAGAATGCTTGGCGGCGTTACGCGGTTTATCCGTGAAGCAAGGGGGATGGCTGGCGCATGACGGCCGAGATCCTGAACTGGGCTGCGATTGGATTGGCCGTGGTGCTGCTCGCCCCGGCTTTCTGGGTATTCGTCGAGTGCCTGGCCGCGGTATTCCCGAAGCGGCGAAGGCGGCCTGAGGTGACCGCAAATCGTCCTTCGGTCGCCGTGGTGATCCCGGCTCATGATGAAGCGGCCACGATCAAGCCGACTCTCGACGCGGCGCTGCGCGACGCCGGGCCGAACGATCGGGTCGTCGTCGTGGCGGACAATTGCACCGACGAGACCGCCAAGGTCGCGGCGGAGACGGGGGCGGAGGTGGTGGTGCGCCGAGATCCGGAGCGGCGAGGCAAGGGTTTCGCGCTGGATTGCGGCCTGAGGCACCTGGCGGCCGATCCGCCCGGGGTTGTCGTGATCGTCGACGCCGATTGTGACATCGCTCCGGGGACGTTCGACGGCCTGGCCCGGGAAGTTCAGCGATACGGCGGGCCCGTGCAGGCCACCAATGTCCTTTATCCGCCCCCGCAGGCGGGGATGCGCGACTACCTCTCGGCACTGGCATTCGCCACGAAAGGGGCAGCCCGTTCCACCGGACTGACCCGGCTGGGTCTTCCCTGCCTGCTGGGGGGGACCGGTATGGCTGTTCCGTGGGAGCAGATGCGGTCGGTCTCGTTGGCGAGCGGTAACATCGTGGAAGACATGCAGTTGGGCCTCGATCTGGCCTTGGCGGGGCATTATGCGCGGTGCTCCCCGGCCGGGCGCGTGACCGGCACCCTCCCCGGCGGCCGCGAAGCGGCGACGGGCCAGCGAACACGCTGGGAGCACGGACACCTGAGCACGATTCTGCGGTGGGTGCCGCGATTGGTCTGGGCGGCAATCCGCGATCGGCGAGTGAGGCTGCTCGCGCTGGCGATGGAACTGGCTGTTGCCCCGCTTGCGTTTTACGCCGTGATCATCGGCGTTTCACTGGGGGGGTTCACCGTTGCGGCCGCCTGCGGATTCAGTGACGTGCCGTTGAGGATCGTTTTGCTGGCAACGGCGCTTCTGTTGGCGGCGGTCGTACTGGCGTGGTGGGGATTTGCCAGGGACTTCGTGCCAGGCAGGGCGCTCCTGTCCATCCCGTTCTACGCGTTCGGCAAGATCCCGATCTATGCTCGCTTCCTGGTGCGGCGTCAGACCGATTGGGTGCGCACGGAACGAGCTGGCCATAACGAGGTGTAGCCATGGTCTTGGCCGCGGACGCCAACTCCCGGATTGTCTACATGGGCTGCCCGATCGATTCGATGACGATCGACCAGGCCGTCGCGCGCTGTCTGCGGGTTTGGCGCCGTTTTGGGAGACAAAGGCTTTGGCCAACTCGCCCCGCCGGGTGTATTCGTAAAAGTGGTGGAATTGCTCCGAACCGGCTTTGTCGTGGGTCTCCACCAC
>JAPKGY010000846.1 GCA_026647385.1 Phycisphaerae bacterium
GCCTGATCGCCGAGGGAGTCCGCGACGGGGCGGCGGTTCTCCCATTTCGCGAGCACCTCGTGCCCGCGATTCGGGCCGGCCCGTCCGAACTCCCTGAAACCCTCCTTGTGCATGCGCCAGTAGCTCACGCGCGCATCGTGACTCGCCAGGAACTCATCGAAGTACACGACCTTGTAACGCGTCCAAATCCCACCCGGACTGCGGAAGTCGGGTATCCCGCTCTCGGTGCTGATGCCCGCGCCGGTAAAGGCGACTCCGAACTTCGCGGCCCCGAGGCGATCGGCGACGGTCTGGATCTCTGTCCCCATAATGGGGCATTGTATCGTTTCGATCGTATCTCCGCATCCGGAGAGAAGACATGCGGAGCCCACGTGAACGGCGTCTCCGGTTGACATTTGCTCCGCTCGGTCGTAGACATGCTCGACTCTACCGGCATGCAAGGCGTCGCCATCACAGCGGGAGACTCGCCATCGCGCGCGGAATCAACATCACAGCCGTCCTCAGCCTGATCGGCGCAACGTTGTGCTGGGGCACCGTCCCGCCCATGCTCAAGTACCTCGCCCGACCGGAGTTCGTACCGGACGGCTTCACCGCCAACTTCGTGCGCTATCCGATCGCCGCCCTTTTCTGGCTGCCCTGGCTGGTGATCGGCCTGCGGAACAACCAGGTGCGCCGCCTTTGGAAAGCCGCGTTCATCCCGGCCGCCTGCAACATCGTGGGACAGACTTTCTGGTCGATCTCACCCTATTACCTCAACGCCGCGATGGCCGCCTTTCTGTTCCAGCTCTGCTCGGTGGTCAGCATCCTGGTCGCCTTCGTCGTCTTTCCCGACGAGCGACGACTCGCCCGCAAGCCGCGGTTCTGGGCGGGCACCCTGCTCGCGATTGTCGGGTTCATCGTGCTGAGTATCCCCAGCCTGCTCACCGGCCAGGGCGGCACGCCGCTCGGCGTCCTGTTCATCACGCTCTGCGCCTTGTGCATGGCCTTCTACGGCGTATCGGTCCGTTACGTGCTTCGCGACGGGCATCCGCTGATCCTCTTCAGCCTGGTGGCCTGGTACACGTCGTTCGCGCTGGTCGCGATGGCCCCGGCCGGCGATCCGGGTTCGGTCCTCAGACTCTCCCCCGGCCCCGCGATTCTCCTGATCATCTCCGCTCTCGTCGGCATTGCCTTCGCACACGGCCTCTTCTACATCGCCGTGCAGCACCTCGGTGTCGCCGTCTCGTACCTCGTCCTGATGACCACGCCGCTCATCTCCCTGGCGGTTTCGTCGGTCACCCTGGGGGAGCATTTCACTCCCGTTCAGTGGGCCGGCGGCATCCTGCTGTTGGCGGGTTCGACTGTCGCCCTCCACGTCCATACCCGCCTGCGCGAGCCGGCTATCCCGCCCCCGCCGAGCCAGGGCGGTATCGACATGCCCGAGCCGGGGTGAGTACGCCCCGCGAAGCCGCAAGCCGCACCAAGCCCCGCGATATCAGCCCGCCGAATCGGGTGGTTGTGCAAACGTCCGGTTCCGGCCACAATACGCCCTTGAGATCCCTCCTTGGGGGAGTCGCCACGGTAACAAACTGAAGTCTCCCGCGGCGCGCGGGGACATGACAGAATCCAGTGACCCGCCCTCACGCGGGCACCACGATGGGAGGTACACATGAGACCCCGGACCTGCGTCCTCGCTCTGTCGGCTCTGGCTTTGCTGGCGGTCGGCCTCGCCCGGCCGGCGGCGGCCGCGGAAACCGCCAAACCCACCGCCAACCTCATCGGGCCCTGGCAGCTCTTCATCGACGACTACCTGATCAGCTCGAAGAAGAACATCATCCGGCGTTATCACCCGTTCAAGAAGTATCCGGACAACAAGACGTATAACGACCATCCGCTCATCGTCGTCGACAAGCCCTGGGAGGCCTACGTGGTCAACGCCTGCACCGTCCTGCCAAAGGAGGACGGCGAAGGGTACCGCCTGTACTACTACTGCTGGAGCAAGGACAAGAGCGAGAGAGGCCGGAGTTCCTACGGCTGCTACGCCGAAAGCAAGGACGGCATCAAGTGGGAAAAGCCCAGTATCGGCCTGTACGAACGCGAGGGGAGCAAGGACAACAACATCATCCCCAACTTCTGCGGCGCGGTCATACCGACGCCGTGGGAAACCGACCCGCAAAAGAAATACCAGGGCGTCGGGGGGATGTACTACGCCTACGCCTCGTCCGACGGCCTCGATTGGAAGAAGCAGTCGGATGAGCGGATCGTCAGCGGCGGTGACACCAGTCACTTCTACTACGATCCGAAT